>CAKSGA010000037.1 GCA_934454435.1 uncultured Oscillospiraceae bacterium
ATGTTGCCCTTTATTGCCCGACATCGTGTCGGGCTGGGGGCAACCGCACAAACATCGTGTTTGTGCCTGCCGTCGTGCAGCGTTTTTTGCGAAGCAAATAATGCGGTGACTAACGCAGATGTGCCTTTATCGACAGCCTGATTTTATTGCTCCGCTTCCCTGCTCAGTAGCTTCGGAGCCGTGGCGTCTATCAGGAACGCCCCGAGGGTCGCCGTCACAAGTATCGCAACGACTGCGCCCGCAAGTATCGTGGCTCCGCAGGAAAGACCCATCGCCAACGGAACTCCGCCAATGGCGGCCTGCACCGTTGCCTTTGGCATGTAGGCTATCACGCAGAACAGCCGCTCCCGCAGGTCCAGCTTCGTCTTTATCATGCAGACCAGCACGCCTGCCGCCCTGAACACCAGCGCCCCGAATATCATGCCCAGGACCGGAAGCCATATCTTCCCGGCGGCGGTGATATCGACCTCAGCACCCACCAGCACGAACAGCATGAGCTCCGCCGCCGTCCACAGCTTCGAGTATTTCGAGGACACCCTCGCAGCCCGCTCCGGGGCTTTCCACCGAAGCGCAATGCCACACGCCATGACCGCCACGAGCCCCGAGAAGCCGATATAGTCCGGCAGCGAGTCCTCCAGCGTCACCAGCAGGAACGAAAGGCTCATAAGTATTACGACTTTTATGCTGTCCCTCAGGTGGACACTGCGGAAAAGCAGCGCCAGTCCGAGCCCGCACAGAACTCCCGCAGCAGCTCCGAGGACTATTGAAACCGGGATATTCACCACGGAAAGCGCCGTGACCTCTCCCCCGCTGCAGATCCCTGCGAACACCGAGAACACCACAATGACGAATACATCGTCCGTGGATGCTCCTGCAAGGATCATCTGGGGTATCAGCCTGCCGGTTCCCCGTTTTTCCTCCATCAGCTTCAGCATTCTGGGGACTATCACAGCCGGAGACACTGCGCCAAGCACCGTCCCCATCAGCGCCGCCTCGGCAAAGTCGAGCCCAAGCAGGAAATGCCCCAGCAAAGTCACCCCGGCGATCTCGAAGCTCGCCGGAACGAAGCTCATCAGCAGCGCAGGTCTGCCGCATTTTTTCAGGTCGGAAAGCTCCAGATTGAGCCCGGCACGGGTCAGGATTATGATCAGTGCGATCTTCCGCAGCTCCGCCGATATGCTCATCAGCTTCGGGTCTAGCCACCCAAGAAGTCCCAGCAGTATGCCGGCGGCGAGCATTCCCGTCAGCTTCGGGAGCCGCAGCTTTCCGGCAATCTCCCCCAGTACAAATCCGAATAGTAATATAAGTGCAGCGCTAAGTAACATAGCTCCTCCATTCTGCCGGAGTGCGTCCCGTAAACAAAAAAGCTGACAGCCTGCGTACGGAAACAGCACCGGAATATTCCCGGCGAGTTGTATCGCAGATGCCATCAGCAAACGTGTTGCGGTTCGGGGCAAAGCCCACGGGGAGGTCGTCATTCCCCGCATATTAATATATCACGTTGCGCCGGTTTTGTCAAGCAGAATTTTGCTGTGCTATTGATTTTCAGAGCTCCATGTGTTATAATGGACAAAAGCAGTTCTTCTGTGAAATCTGATACTATTACTGAGGTGACCTATGAAAACAGTGCTCATACACGGTCTTGGGCAGAATGCTTCGGCATGGGAAAAAGTCATACCTCTGCTCCCCGGCAATGACATACTGGCTCTGGAACTGTCAGAGTATATCGGCGGAGGAAGCTGGCAGGAGCTGTACAACAATTTTGCTGCCCGGCTGGACATTCTGGAAGAGCCGATATGTCTGTGCGGCATTTCACTGGGTGCGATACTGGCGCTGAATTATGCCGTGAAAAATCCCGGGAAGGTATGCTCCATGCTGCTCATCGCACCGCAGTATAAAATGCCGAAATCACTGCTGAAGTTTCAGGCGCTTCTGTTCCGGATAATGCCCGAAAGTTCTTTCAAAGACTCGGGACTTTCCAAAAAACAGTTTATTTCGCTGACGCTTGATATGGCAGACCTGGACTATACGCAGGCGCTGAAAAATATAACCTGCCCGGTCATAACAGCCTGCGGCGAAAAAGACAGCGTGAACCGCAAGGCTTCCGAAAGCCTTGCAGAACTGCTGACCAGAGGCGAATTTACTGAAATTCCCGATTCAGGGCATGAGGCGAATTCAGATGCACCAGAATTTACAGCACAGCTCATCACTAAAATTCAAGCAAGGAGTTGATCATATGGACCTACAGTCGATGATAGACGAAAGCAGCCGCATAGTATTCTTCGGCGGTGCGGGAGTTTCCACCGAAAGCGGCATTCCAGACTTCCGGAGCGCAGACGGACTTTACAACCAGAAGTACCGCTACCCACCGGAGCAGATAATCTCGCACAGCTTTTTCCTGCGTGACCCGGAGGAGTTCTACCGCTTCTACCGTGACCGTATGATATACCAGGAAGCAAAGCCGAACGCCGCCCACCTGAAGCTTGCTGAGCTAGAGCGTGCGGGGAAGCTCTCCGCAGTGATAACGCAGAACATAGACGGTCTGCACACGGCAGCGGGGAGTAAAAACGTGATCGAGCTCCACGGCTCGGTACACAGGAACCACTGCATGAAGTGCGGGAAGTCCTATGGGCTGGATTTCATCATGAGCACACAGGGCGTGCCTAAATGCGAATGCGGCGGCATAGTCAAGCCGGACGTTGTGCTCTACGAAGAGCCGCTGGACGAAAACTGCATAAATCGTGCGATAAACGCCATCTCCGAAGCCGACATGCTGATTATCGGCGGGACCTCCCTCGCAGTTCAGCCTGCGGCGGGACTTATACGTTTCTTCAACGGCAGGCGGCTGGCTGTGATAAATAAGACGCCGACCTCCGCAGACGATGAAGCGGATATCGTGATAAACGGCAGCATCGGAGAAGCCCTCAGCGGCATAAATATTACATGACCAGGGGTGTTATATGGAAATAAAAACCGTTACATACCAGTGCCCGAACTGCAATGCGGCACTGGAATACGACAATGCTCTGGGCAGGTTCAAGTGCCTTTTCTGCGACAGCGAATTCACGGAAGAGGACATCAAGAAGAACTTCGCCCGCAACGAAAGCACCGACCTCTCCCAGCAGAACCTTGAAGCGGAACGCAGGCTGGAGCAGGACGAGGCCAACCGCCAGGCAGAGGAGTTCGCCGGAGCCTCCGCACTATACACCTGCCCGAACTGCGGTGCAGGGGTCATATGCGACAGCCTGACGGCGTCCACCAGGTGCCACTTCTGCCATACGCCGGTAATTCTCACCGGCAGGCTCTCCGGCGAGTTCAGACCGGATCTCATCATACCCTTCGCCACCACAAAGGAACAGGCGGAGCAGGCGTTCAGGGAATACTGCAAGGGAAAATTCCTGCTGCCGAGGGCTTTCAGGAGCGAAGCGCAGCTCCAGTACATAACCCCGCTGTACGTCCCCTACTGGCTGAAAAGCGGCAAAGTCACCGCCCATTTCGAAGCGGAAGCGAGGAAGGTGCATTCCTGGAGGGTCGGCGACACCCGCTATACCAACACCAAGATATATAATGTAGCAAGAACGGCGGACATGGTGTTCGAGCGTGTCCCCTGTGACGGCTCCAGGCGTATCGACGACAGCATGATGGAGGCCATCGAACCGTTCAACTACAACGGTATAAAGCCGTTCTCAATGAGCTATCTCTCCGGCTGCGGGGCTGAAAAGTACGACGTCACCTCCGCCGAAGCCGCCCCGAGAATAGACCAGCGTGTTTCCGACGCCGCCGTGGACATTCTGAAAGCAGATATCACCGGCTACAATTCAGTCACCGAAAAGAGCCGCAGGGTGTCCTATATCGACCAGAAAACCGTTTACGGAATGCTCCCGGTATGGTTCCTGAATTTCACCTACCGTGGCAAGGACTACCCGTTCGTTATGAACGGTCAGACCGGAATGCGCTTCGGCATTCTGCCGGTCAGCAAGCTGAGGAAGTTCCTGTTCAGTGCGGCGCTGTTCCTTGTTTCCGGCGCATTATGCTGCCTGCTGGGAGGTGTTTTCTTTGGGTAAGAGGTTATTTTCCCTGCTGACCGCCCTTATCATGGCGCTCTCGTTTTCGGTCGCAGTAAATGCAGACGGCGGCTTATACAGCAGCCACGGCATACTCCTGGACGAACGTGATATTCTCACCAGCGATGAAGAGGAAAAGCTGAGCGACCTCCTCTCCTCCACTGCCAGCGAAATAGAAATGAATGTGATGGTGTATTTCCCGAGCACCATTTCTTCAAGCGAACAAAAGACCTGTCTTGACCTTCTGGACGATTATTTCAATCCCAGTGCGGACAGTATCGTTCTCATGCTTCCAAAAGAGGGCTCCGGTTTTGATGACTGGATAGCCTATACGAACGGCGCAAAAACAGCATTCCAGGGCCAGCTCGACCATCCCTGGGACGCAGTATATTACGGTCTGGACAGCGGCGAGAGCGTGAACTACCCGCAGGCGATAGTCCAGTTCTGCAATTATCTGATAAAGAACAGGGACGGCTATGTCGGCGAGGTCAAGGGCAGCAGCTTCTATAAGGTACGCCTTGAGGACTATCAGGGAGAGCTCTCTCAGGACGAATACGACTCCCTTTACGGCGAAATGCAGGATAAGGCTGACGAAATAGGCGCCAATATCGGAGTTGTGCTCACAAACGGGATCGGCTCCGGAAATGAACAGAAATACACCGATGATTTCCTTGATGAAAACTTCGGCGCAGAGAGCAGCTCCATAGTTCTTATGCTTGTGAGGGCGGGGACCGGCGAGCAGGACTGGATATCCTGCACCCAGCACGCCTATGACAACTACGGCAGAAAGATCGACCGTATATTCGACGCCGTTTATGACGGACTTGCATACAACGGCGGCGACAATTACCCGGCGGCTATACGGAACTTTCTAAGCTTCCTCAGCGGCGAAAAGCTCCCCTACGCCGGGGCAAACTACAGCGGTAACTACATCGACGACTATGACGACAATTCGGGCAGATCTTTCCTGAATTTCGGCACCGGTGTACTGGGTGGACTTATCGTTGCACTGATAATAACTATTGTCGTGGTGAAAGCGGTATCGGGAAGCTACAAGAAAAAGGCTCCCATCTCCGCCAGAGCGTACATCGACACAAACATGACGCACTTCACCGAACGCAGGGATATGTTCGTAAGGGAATATACGACCTCGCACCGGGTCAGCAGCTCCAGCAGCGGGGGCGGCGGAAGTCACCGCAGCGGTGGTGGCGGAGGCCACAGCCGTTCAGGAAGCCGTGGCGGTGGCGGCGGCAGACGAAGATGATAATTCAGCGCCCACGGAAGTTCCGCAGGGCGCTGTTTTTTTTGACACGGTTGTGCAAATTGTGCAAAATCCACAATTCGATTTGTAGGGTTGTACAAATCAGGCCGCTGGGAATAAAATAGTATTGCCAAAATCCATAAAAGCATGCTATAATATAAGTTAAAGGCGGACCATGCCCATTCCCGGGCTGCTGACGCCAATATATTCAGGAGGACACAGGAGAATGTACAAAATTCTTACCAAGAAAATCCTCAACCCCACAGTAACTCTCATGGAAGTTGACGCTCCGATGATCGCCAAGAAGGCGGAGCCGGGTCAGTTCATTATCCTCAGAGTTGACGCAGAGGGCGAGAGAATTCCGCTGACGATCGCAGACTTTGACCGTGAGAAGGGCACGATCACGATCATCTTCCAGATCGTGGGCGCAACAACTGAAAAGCTCAACCACCTCGAAGAGGGCGAGTTCATTCACGATTTCGTAGGACCTCTCGGCGTTCCCAGCCATACTGACGGTCTGAAGAAGGTCGCTGTAGTAGGCGGCGGCGTGGGCTGCGCTATCGCATACCCGATCGCAAAGAAGCTCCATCACCTCGGCGCTGAGGTCCACAGCATCGTTGGCTTCAGAAACAAGGATCTTGTTATCCTGGAGGACGAGTTCAAGGCTGCTTCCGATGTCATGAAGCTCATGACCGATGACGGAAGCCACGGCGAGAAGGGTCTTGTTACAAACGCCCTGGAAGAGCTCATCAAGGCAGGCAACCAGTACGATGAAGTAATCGCAATCGGCCCGCTGGTAATGATGAAGTTCGTATGTAAGCTTACAAAGGAATACGGCATCAAGACCGTAGTTTCCATGAACCCGATAATGATCGACGGCACAGGCATGTGCGGCGGATGTCGTCTGACAGTAGGCGGCGAAACCAAGTTCGCATGTGTTGATGGTCCTGACTTTGACGGTCACCTTGTAGACTTCGATGAAGCTATGGAGCGTGGCACCATGTACAAGGAATTCGAGACCAGAAAGCGTGAAGAGGTCTGCAACCTCTACAAGAAGGAGGTAAAGTGAAATGCCGAACATGAGTCTTAAAAAGAACGAAATGCCGGTACAGGACCCCAACGTCCGTAACAAGAACTTCAAGGAAGTTGCTCTCGGCTACACCGAGGAACAGGCTGTTGACGAAGCTAACCGCTGCCTGCACTGCCCCAAGAAGCCCTGCCAGAGCGGCTGCCCTGTTTCCATAAACATTCCGGAATTCATTGCAAAGATCAAGGACCGTGATTTTGAGGGCGCTTATCAGGTCATCCACCAGTCCAGCTCCCTGCCGGCTGTCTGTGGACGTGTATGTCCCCAGGAAACACAGTGCGAGAGCAAGTGCGTACGTGGCATAAAGGGCGAGCCTGTAGCTATCGGCAGACTTGAGAGATTTGTGGCTGACTGGCACAACGCTCACTCTACAGAAGCTCCCACAGTTCCCGCTCCCAACGGTCACAAGGTAGCCATCATCGGTGCAGGACCTTCTGGTCTGACATGCGCAGGCGACCTCGCAAAGATGGGATATGACGTGACCGTTTTCGAAGCTCTGCACCTCGCAGGCGGTGTTCTGGTATACGGTATCCCCGAGTTCAGACTGCCGAAGTCCATCGTTCAGCATGAAGTTGACAACCTGATCGCTATGGGCGTTAAGGTAAATACCAACGTTGTAGTAGGACGCACCATCGAAGTTGACGAGCTGTTTGAGCAGGGATTCGAGGCTATCTTCATCGGCTCCGGCGCAGGTCTGCCCAGGTTCATGAATATCCCCGGCGAGAACTTCAAGGGCGTTTACTCCGCTAACGAGTTCCTCACCAGAGTAAACCTCATGAAGGCTTACAAGCCCGAGAGCGACACTCCTATCAAGAAGAACACCAGCGTAGCAGTAGTCGGCGGCGGCAACGTTGCAATGGACGCAGCACGCTGCGCAAAGCGTCTTGGTGCGGAGAACGTATACATAGTATACCGCCGTGGCCTTGACGAAATGCCTGCACGTAAGGAAGAAGTCGAGCACGCAATGGAAGAGGGCATCATCTTCAGGACCCTCAACAACCCTGTAGAGATCCTGGGCAACGAGCACAAGTTCGTTACCGGCATGAAGTGCGTTGAGATGGAGCTCGGCGAGCCTGACGCTTCCGGCCGCCGCAGACCTGTCGAGAAGCCCGGCAGCGAGTTCGTTCTCGATGTTGACTGCGTAGTAATGTCTATCGGTACCTCCCCGAACCCGCTCATCAGGAACACCACAAAGGGTCTTGACACCAACAAGCACGGCTGCTTCATCGCAGACGAGAACGGTCAGACCTCCCGTGAGGGCGTATTCGCAGGCGGCGACGCAGTTACCGGTGCAGCTACAGTTATCCTCGCAATGGGTGCCGGCAAGACCGCTGCAAAGGCAATGGACGAGTACATCAAGAACAAGAAGTAATCTGACTTCCGTACTTATCTCAATAACAAAGGGGACTGTTCAAGGCAGTCCCCGGAGACCGTCGAAAAATCCCCGTTGGGGCTTTTTCGCCGAACATCCCTGCTGCATGCACGTCTCGGCGGCTATGCCGCCAAGCCGCACACTTGCAGGGATAGAAGTGTTTTTTGCCCCGGGAGACCCGTGGCAAAAAACGGATTAAAAAAGCCTGCTTCGCAGGCGAAAGCGACTTTTTCTACAAGCAGAGGGGACTGTTCAAGGCAGTCCCCTTTTACTATTCTCTGAACATTTTATATATGCATATAGTTATAAGGGAGGGGCAAGCCCCTCCCCTATATTATGTTACCGTCTTTTCAGGACTTTTTCTTCCTGTCGTTGATAAGCTTTATTGCGAACAGAACTGCGACCATCAGCACAAGCGAAGAACCCAGCACCACAAACACATTCTGCACAAATCCGGAGATGACATATCCGATAGCGCACACAGCCGCAACAGTCATAGCATATGGGAGCTGTGTGGAAACATGGTTCACATGGTCGCACTGGGCACCGGTGGAAGCCATGATGGTGGTATCGGAAATAGGCGAGCAGTGGTCGCCGCAGACCGCACCGGCAAGGCACGCAGAAATGCACACGATGACCATCTGGGGTATCTCACCACTTTCAGAAACGGCAGCCAGCTCGTTGCTGAAAACACTTGTAACGATCGGGATAAGAATTCCGAAAGTTCCCCAGGAAGTACCGGTTGCGAACGCAAGCCCGATAGCGACAGCGAACAGGATAAGCGGCAGCAGCACATGCAGGGCAGTTGCGCTGTTGACGATGCCGGAAACGAACTCGCCTGCGTCAAGAAGGTTGGTCATGGTCTTGAGGGTCCATGCAAAGGTCAGGATAAGGATAGCCGGAACCATCTGCTTGAAGCCCGCTGCGATGGAGTCCATGCACTCAGTGAACTTCAGCACTCCACGGAGAATGAAGTAGAAAATGATAACGACAAGCGCACCCACGGAACCGATCGACAGACCCAGCGCAGCGTCGCAGTTCGCAAAGGCATCAACAAAGTCAGTGCCGCTGAAAAATCCGCCGGTGTATATCATGCCGAGCACGCAGAGGATTATCAGGATAACAACCGGAATGATAAGGTCGATGACTTTTCCCTTGGAGCGTATAGGCTGATCGTCATCATCATAGACCTTGTTACGGGTGGTAAAGAGGTCGCCGTTTCTCGCATTCATTTCATGACGCTTCATGGGACCGAAATCCGTATCCATTGTTGCCATGAATATTACCATAACGATAGTGAGCAGCGCATAGAGGTTATACGGAATCGTGCTGATAAACAGGCTTATTCCGTTGACGCCCTCAACAGTGCCGCTGACCGCTGCCGCCCAGGAAGAGATCGGTGCGATGATGCACACCGGAGCAGCGGTAGCATCGATAAGATATGCGAGCTTGGAACGGGAAACGTTGTGCTTGTCCGTTACGGGGCGCATAACAGAGCCTACGGTCAGGCAGTTGAAGTAGTCGTCAACAAAGATCATCACACCCAGCAGGAATGTCGAGAGCTGCGCACCCACACGGCTCTTGATATGGGCAGCCGCCCATTCACCGTATGCACGGCTTCCGCCCGCCTTGTTCATGAGCACCACGATAACTCCCAGAACTACCAGGAACACAAGAATGCCCACGTTGTAGGAGTCCGCAAGGTTTGCGATAATGCCGTCCCTGATAACGGTGTTGAACATTCCCTCAAAGCCGGAGCCCTGGGAAATAGCATAGATCACACCGCCAGACAGGATACCAACGAACAGCGAGGAATACACTTCCTTAGTGATAAGAGCCAGACCGATAGCGATGACCGGCGGCAGCAGCGACCACAGCGAACCGACAGCCTCGGTAATGGGCGCCTGAATAAAGCAGCCGATCAGGAATGCTATTATAAACAGTCCTGTAATTATTTTTCCGATATGTTTTTTCATGTAACTTCTCCCTTTTTGATTACTTTATTATATGATACACTTTATTCGACAAATTGTCAAGTAAAAAGCGATGTACCTGCAAAATTTTCTTTTCTGGCGATCCACAGCACAATATTTGACATGCTGACCAGAAGTCAGGTTTCCGACGTTTTTTTCCTTTTACAGTCACCGGACATGCAATTTATGATTTTTTTCATACCAATTCTGTAATTTTGTGCACAAGACTATTTTTTTGTGTTATAATAAAGTGGGGTATAACCCGAAATCTAAAAAGAAAAGAGGTAATTCTATGAACAAGTCATTGAAAAAGGCGATAGCATTCTTCACAGCTGCTGTTGCTGCGGTGACTATGCTCGCAGTCCCCGCTTCAGCGAAGAGCAGCACGCCGACCATGAAGCAGACTGTCGGGAACAAATATGACGTTGCAGTTTGCGGCAGTACATATGTGGCTCTCGGCAATACCGACATGGACGACAAGGGCGGCTCATTCATCTATGTGACCAGCTCCGGCAAGGCAACAAAAATCAAGAACAGCGTAGGCTATACCAGGTATTTTGATTATGTTGACATGAGCGGTTACACCCACTACATTGATGTAAACAAGGGAAGCATTAACACAGTGCAATGCGACAGGCTCATTGGTGAAAAGGACGGCAGCCGCTACATAATCCTCAACGATGGCAGCAAGGTAGCCTACAAGAGCTCCAGCATGACCCTCGGCAATGAGTTCTTCTCCAAGAAGAGCGGCAAAAACACGGTATACTACAACTATAATGGCAAGAAGGTTTTCACCGATAAGGGCAGCAAGTACGGCAATATTTACTATGACATCTTTGGCGTACTTATCCTTTCCCAGAGTGAATGGGACGGTTACAATCCTACCATCGTTTACAAGGGAAAAGTAGTAAAGACCCTCAAAAATGCTTACTTTCCCAGTATCTATTATGACAGCAAGGGTTTATTCGTATCCTACTATGACACCAACGACAATAACAAGGCTATCACCCTTGACGGCAAATCCACAGACATCAAATCACGCAGCTTAAATCCTACCTTCTTCTATATTGAAGATATGGATCCAACCTACTATATCGAAGATATGAGTTATTCCAATCATGAGTACGGCCTTAATTACGACTCCACCAAGCACACGCTCACGCTCGTGGTAAATGGCAGCGCCGTTAAAAAGCTCAAGAACATCTATATTGCAAGCTGGGTTACAGCAAGACTCAGCAAAAACAAAATTGCCGTAGTCACCACCAACAAGGCAGGAACCAAATTCGGCGTAGTTACTATTACTCTTCCGTAAAATCACAAACGAAATTCCTCCGGGTCACCGGAGGGATTTTTTATGTATCACGCCTTATTCTTACGGTCAAATGTTAGCAGCACCCCTGCAAGGAACCATGCCCAGATGCTGAACGGCACGGCGCTGTCATTCACCACGCCCATCACAAGCCATGCGAGCCACGCCATGGTGAGTCCCGCCGGGAGCGCACTGCCGGACCTCCACGAGCCTTTCACGCCACGCACCAGAACCAACACCGCTATCGCTGCGAACATCAGCAGCGCCGGAAGTCCGTACTCCGTGAATATCTGCAAATACATGCAGTGCGGTTTTGCGGTGAGAATAAGCGCACCATGTGTGCGTAGCAGCCCCGCAGCGTCGTTCTGCGGGAAAATGAACGGGAACCCGCCTGCGCCTGCGCCGAATATCAGCCGGTCTTTCAGTAGCGGAAACGTCTGGAGCCAGATGTACCCTCTTCCCGAAACCAGCCCGAAATACCGTGAATACTCCGTGAACCTTGTGGGAGTTATCTCCGACAGATACCCCGCAGTGTCTATGTACTGGAACACATCGCCGGTCACTTCAAACGGGATCTTGTCCTCATACCCGAGATCCACCAGCACCAGATTACCGTCTTTCTCCACAGATACCATCTCATAACCACTGTCAGAGAACCGGGTCAGACTGCCCTCCGTGGAACTGTTCATCGGCTCGCCCTCTGCGGTGAAACTGAGCGCACCGCCGTTTATCTCTATCTGCATGGACTTGCCCTCTCCGGCGAGGGTCAGGGTATTCAGGTCAACGTTTATCTCCTCAATGCCGTAGGAGCCTTCCGGCTCGAATGCGCTGCCGTTATGGAGCTCCACGCAGATGTAATGGGAAACCCTGTCCGGAGCTATCGCCGTGAATATTCCCAGCGGGATAAGGCAGGAGATAAGCGCCGCTGCGACCCTTATCAGACTTGCTTTCCGGGCAGCCAGCGTGAATATCACGAGCACTCCAGCACACACCGGAAGCGTCATGAATGCAGCGCTGGAATTGGAGCATATAACTCCCAGCAGAGCCGCTCCCGAAAGTGCCCCGAAAAGAATGCGCTTCCAGAGCGTTTCTTCGTCAAAGGCGACCGCAAGCCCCGGCAGGAACAGCAGCACGCAGACCTCGGCGCTGACCGTGGAATTTCCGAACAGCAGCGACATTCCCGGCCGCTTATCCGTAAACCCGAACAGGAGCTCCGCCAGCGGACCCGCTGAAAGGTCTATCACCGCCATGACGCCGATGATACCGAGCGCCGCAGCGAGTATCCATCGCAGCAGCCTGCGGGGCTTCTCGCCGGAAAAGTACTCATACCCGCCCAGGAATATCACCATGTAACCGAACACTGCCGCCAGTCCCTCAAGCACGGTCGGGAACCCCAGGAACCCAACACTGCGGTTCCCGGAGATCAGCGTTGACATCAGCGCCCAGAGGAAATACCCGCCGCAGAGTATCAGCAGCACACGCATATTCCTGTCGCTGCACAGTACGGAGCGAAGCGGCTTCTCCGGGAATATCCGCTCCCCTGCGAACCACAGCAGAATGACCACTGCCAGTATGAACAGTATCACTTCCCTGCCCGACATGCAGAAATCCGTTATGCTTCCGCCCAGGAGCTCTTCAGCGGCTCCCTCCGGGGAGAAAACAACAGGTATCGCAATTACCGCCAGCAGCGCCAGGAACGCCCCGATAAGATACGCAGGAATTCTGTGATAGACCGGCTCCAGGTCCGGCGATGGATTTTTCTTCATGGTATCACGCCTTTCGTTTGATACTTTAATTGTACCATTGTTCAGGCAACGTGTCAAGTACCAAAAGCAACGGGAGCAGAACCAATTCTGCTCCCGTCAGTTGATATCAGCTTACGAGCTTTCTGAGCATTGCTGCTGCGTCCAGGGCGTCAACTCTGCCGTCATGGTTGAAGTCAGCCATTGCCGGGTTTGATGCGTCCCTGTTTGCTGCGGAGTTTTTCAGCACCGCCGCTGCGTCCAGGGCATTGAATACGCCGTTGTTGTCAGCGTCGCCGGGGAGGTCAGACAGGCTGTCTATCATCACGATGTAGCTGTCCTTTGTATATGCGTTGTCAAGAAGTACAGCGCCGTCGTCACCTATGAGCGAAGCCCCGACGAACTGAGCTCCGTCAGTGGTCTTTCTGTACATGTTAGCTATCTGCCCTGCAAATTCCCTGCGGAACTTCACACGCAGAGTGTACGGAACAAGACTGCTGCCGAATATATCCAGCTTTATGCCGGGAGTTCCCCGCAGGCCCTCCGTGCTGACTGAGCTGTACAGCATTTCAAGGTTCATGTCGTTTGCAAGGAAATCATTCCTGCCGTATACTATGCATGAACGAACGCTGTCAACTACGAACTCACCGGTGTCATTCATAGTCTGAAGCGCCTGGATAACCTTCTTCGGAACGCTGGTCAGGCCATTCAGATTGATCTCTATTGTGCTCTTCTCCGGCTGGCTGAGAATATATTTCACTACCTGGTCCCAGTCGAAGTCCCTGCCGTTGATGGAGGGCAGAATTATCCTATCGTCCACCTTGTCAGGGTCAGCAGGACCTACGGGTCTGCCGCCACCGCCTCCGCCGCTGCTGTTCTTTGCAAATGCGGCGTCTATCACGGTGTTTCCGGTAACGGTGAGCTTGTAGGAGTTGTTGGTGACCTTGACCTCCGTATCGTTCACCCTGAAGCTGCTGAGCTTGTAGCCGCTGTCGGGAGTTACCACGAACTCTATCTCATCGCCGGAATTGTAGGTTCCGCTTCCGGGCGTTACTCTGCCGTGCTCGCCGCAGTTGACTGTAATGTCGAACTCGGTGGCAATACGGAATTTCACATCGAACGTGTGATTTTCAGTGATATTGCTGATGGTGTAGGAGCCGTTTGTCAGCTCGACTTCCTCGCCGTCAAGGAACGCAGTGGTGCGATAGCCACTGAGGGGCTGCGCCGTAATGGTAACGAAGTCGCCGTCTACATAGTAGTAGCTTCCCGCCTCGGGAGAAACCGTACCGCCGTAGTTGGAGGTTATCTTCACCTCATGCACGTTTCCTCTCGCTCCTACAATGAAGTCAAACTCCACGGGCTCGCCTGCGAGATCAGCGTCAGCGTCTGCTACCGTGAACTTGAATATGCTTGTGCTGCTGTCCTCCTGTGGAATACTTCCGGCGAGAACTACCTTTCCGTCAGCATTGAGCCGGAGCCATGCGGGGAGGTCACTCGGAGCCGTAAAGACATACTTGCCTGAACCGCCCTCAAAGCACTCGTTGAGGTCAACGTCAATGCCGGAGCTTTCAGTGAGAACATCATCTGTCTTTGCAGCCCTGACCTGGGTTATGCTGTAGGTGGAGAATGTGGCAGGCTGGCTGGGGTCAGCGATCCTGATACAGCATGAGCCATAGGCAGCATCATAGAAATCGTTCGGGAACGACGCATTGAATTCTGCTGCGTCCGCAAAGCCGTCAATATTTGAAAGCGTCTTTGCCTGAAGCGTTTTCAGGGCCGATGAAGAATTTCTTGTTTTGATAAGATAATCGCCATCGTTAACGGTTATATTTACATTGTCTTTCAATATGCATTTTTTAGGAACTAAGATACCGACTCTATCACCGTCATTCAGGGGTATTCCGCACTGGATTTTGATATCAGCGTCCTCGGCAATAAATGTACCGGCACTTATACCAACACTGGTCAGACTTCTTCCGCTGTTATCGTCATACCCGTTGCCAGCAGTGATATCAAGGTCAACGCCCTTTACTGACAGAGTGGACAGACGATCAACATCAAAAACGCCAGTTTCCCGGTAACATATTTCAGATCCTGCTACCAGCTTTGAACCGTCCTCGCCTATAATGCTGACGACCGTATCTTCATGGGTATCAACCAGTGCAGCCGCCTGTGAAGATATGCTGTTTGTGCCCTTGACAACTATTGTGACATCTCCTGGCGGCAGCTGAATAGCACAACTACCTGAGGTGTGGAAATCCAGCCCGTCAAGCACAAGGGTGCCGGCCTCATAGCCATCTGCTGCGGAACCATACCATGCCCAGCCGGAGCCGGAGCAGTTATCCTCATATCCGGTGAAATCACCGCCATAGCTCCACTTAACGTTTCCGCTGCCTCTTGAGTAATCGAAATTCAGGCTGAAATCTATGTCCCTGACAAAAGTTTTGAAAGTGGCAGAACTGTCGTTGTACTTCACGGTAATATCATACTGAGTTCCGATGGTCACGGTGTTCTTGTTGGATATCTTTATCGTATAAAGTCTGTCCTCGTCATTGTAGCCGTCCACAATACGCTTTTCCGCCGATGTGCTGAACTCGTCGGTAACGTCAGCGCCGTCCTTGCTTACACTTACGGAAATATCGTCAGCAGAAACGCTGTTGCTGAATACCACGTCCGCACTGAATTCTCCCAAACCCGGGGTCTCATAGATACTTCCGCCGACAGAGCCCTTGGGATCGGCGTTCACTGCGTCAAACAGCTTTTTACCCATGTAAACGGACCTGCCTATTTCGTTCCTGAGCTTTGCGTCCGTGATGTAGGCATTATCATCGGAAAGCGCATAGATAGTGAAGTCGTCCAGGTCAGAGAAGCTTATCTCGGCTTCCCAGCTGCCGTTCACTTTCTTAATGGGAGAATCGGTGCTGCCGGAATAAACGCCGAAAGTTTTAACAGGTAGTATATGATCCTCTGTTATACATAAAGCAAGATCATCGTGAGAATATGCAGTAAGCTCATCAAGTTTCTTTGTATATTCATTGGCAAAGTATGCTCCCCTGCCGCTTTCGGTGGAAACAGCAGTGACTCTGTCTGCCGCTGCATCTATGAATTCAACTGCATATTTGCCGTATGATCCCTGGCTGTCCAGAATTCCGATAACAGTGTTCAAATCGCAAAGGCCATTGGCATATACGCCACAGTTATTCTTGGTGTTCACGCCTATAATAGTAGCGGGCGCTTTGACGAGATTATACGCACTGACGCCGTAGGAGTTTTTGCCGAAACCAATTACCGTGGTTTTATCGCCAAATGACATATTCAAGGTTTCAACGCCCTGGTTACCGCCGTCACCATAGAGCGTGGCTTTTTCGCCGATATTTGCTGCTGAAGAATATAAATCTATTGCGGAATTATACCCTTCAGCATAACTGTATATCGAACCGCCGTATGTATCTCCCTCAAGGCTGAGCGTTTTCCCCTCGTTATATATACTGTATGGTGTGCTGCCTACATAATTTATGTAGCTGGAAGAAGTGTTTTCATCGTAAAATGAAGCAGCTAAAACAACACCGTTCTGGCTTGAGTCATTGATCGTGATGTCAGGATCAAACAGAAGATAATTGATAAGCTCTGTCTTTGTGTAATCGGGGAACATCGCAATTGCAGTAGATGCAACATTGATCTTCACGGATCCTGGAATAGTATAGGTGCTGTTATTCTTGCACTTGAAGATTCCGTGCTTTACCTCTACAGTGCTGTGATCGCACGTCATCAGCATAAATTCTGCGTAGCCGCCGTCGAT
Organism: uncultured Oscillospiraceae bacterium; assembly: GCA_934454435.1. GTDB lineage: Bacteria > Bacillota > Clostridia > Oscillospirales > Ruminococcaceae > CAG-115. The sequence continues at coordinate 16,608 of CAKSGA010000037.1, forward strand.
AAGCATGTTTGCGGGAACAGCCGAAAACACTTCGTAGACGCTGACATAACCGCCGGTCTGAGTGAACTGACCCGGTGCACCCGAATCCATGGCGAATCTGATATGAGCTTCCTGACCGTCAACATAGCCATCGTTCACCGTAATGTCGTTTATGGCGGTTATCGTGATCGGCTCTGTTCTGATAAAGCCGCCGTTGAGCTCAAGGTTTTTTACCGTCATGCCGCTTAAGACAGAGGAACTATTGATATCAAGAATTCCTGATCCATCTATTGAAACATCACAGGAACCGTCATTTATAAACGCACCGTCACCGGAAAGTTCGATCCTGTTATAGTTGATAAGGTCGAGCTTTATATCACAGGTCGGTTCCACTACCGGGACATCACTGCTGCCCGAAGACAGCTCCGCCCCGAAAAGCGTAAGAGTTTCATTGCCGTCCCAGCTCCAACCATTGCCGTGGCGGGGTTTACCGGATTCCAGCCTACCTATCTTTGTTGCGTCCTCCTGATCCTCTGCAAATGCAGAAAGTGATGTCAGCGCCTGTGCCGGCACCAGTGACACCGCCATTACCGCCGCTGTCAGCAGACTTGTAAGCCGCTTTTTCAGCGCAGCAGTTTTCTTCTCCATAAAAAACCTCCTGACTACTATTTCCATAACTTTGCATAATATTATAGCAAATAGTAGTCAGGAGTTCAAGTAACTCTTCCTAATTGTTGGTTTTCTCTTCCTGTTTGTTTTTATCGGAGTCGCTTTTAACAGGTTCAGTTCCATATCCATTATACCATTTTCCACAATGAAGAACAATCCCCCGGTCGCACTGATCGGGGGACGTTTTGTTTCTCTTCTTTGTACTAAATGAACATTAAAGCACCCTTGAAAGGAAATCACGCAGTCTGGGGTTCTTCGGTGAAGAGAATATCTCCTCCGGAGTTCCCTGCTCCTGTATCTTTCCGTCCGCCATGAACATGACACGGCTTGCGACCTCTCTCGCAAACCCCATCTCATGAGTGACTACCACCATGGTCATGCCGCCCTCTGCAAGACGCTTCATCAGCTCCAGCACCTCGCCGACCATCTCGGGGTCCAGCGCAGACGTGGGCTCGTCAAACAGGATAACGTCCGGGTTCATTGCCAGGGTGCGGGCTATCGCTATACGCTGCTTCTGGCCGCCGGAGAGCTGTGACGGGTACGCCTCCGCCTTGTCGGAAAGCCCGACCATGGCGAGAAGCTCGTCAGCACGCTTGTCAGCCTCCGCCTGGGTCATGATCTTGTTCTTGACCGGGGCTATCGTGATATTCCTGCGGATAGTCAGGTGCGGGAACAGATTGAAATGCTGGAACACCATGCCCATCTTCATGCGGACTTCGTTCAGCTGTCTGCCCTTTATGTGGGTTATGTCCATGCCCTCGAACTCGATAGTGCCCTCCGTGGGCTGTTCGAGAAGATTCAGGCAGCGCAGGAATGTGCTCTTGCCGGAACCGGAGGGTCCGATCACGACTACCTTTTCGCCCTTTTCGATGGTGGTGCTCACTCCGTCAAGAACTACAAGGTCGCCGAAGCTTTTTTTGAGATCATTTACGCTTATCATTCGACAACTTCCTTTCCAGACGGGATACGAGCGAGGACATTATGATGACCATGATCAGGTAGACCGCTGCAACTGCGATGAGCGGCAGGAACGCTTCGTAGGTATTGGAGCGAATGATATCGCCGCCCTTTGTGAGATCCTCCAGGGCGATATAACCAGAAACTGAAGTTTCTTTTAGCAGGACTATCGCCTCGTTGCCGAGCGCCGGAAGAATATTCCTGAGCGCCTGGGGCAGAATGATCGAAACCATGGTCTGCGTATAGCCGAAGCCAAGGGAAGCGCCCGCCTCAAACTGACCGTCGTCCACCGACATGATACCTGAGCGGACTATCTCAGCAACGTAGGCTGCCGAGTTAAGTCCGAAAGCGATAACAGCTACTAGTACCTTGCTGATATTGACAGAGCCGAAAATAACGAAGTAGATGATCAGCAGCTGAACGACCATAGGCGTACCACGGAAAACCGTCAGGTATATGCGGCAGATGAAGTTTGCGGCCTTGAGCCTGCCGGTTCGCTGATTCGTGGAGCGGATAATTGCAACGATAAAGCCAAGCACAATACCGATCACCAGAGCCAGTGCCGTGATGAGCAGCGTTGTGCCAAGTCCGTTGAGCAGATATGTCCATCGGTTTTCAACAATAAAGGTGTTGTAGAATTTGTTGCCGAATTCCACAAACCAATCCTTGATGGTGGTTAAAAAGTCCATAATTTACCTGTAAACACGGAGCTTCTTCAGCTGTGTTCCCTTTACTTACTTTCTTACGATGACAACCTGGTTTGCCTTGGTGTAGGTGTCGGAGAAGTTCACGTTCTTCAGTCTGTCCTCAGTAACGGTCATGCCTGCAACGCCAACGTCAGCCTTGCCGGTAACAACGGCGGTGATAACGGAATCGAACGCCATATCGTCAACTACGAGCTTATAGCCCAGCTTGTCGCATACTGCGGTCATCATGTCAACATCGAAGCCGACGATTTCGTTATTTTCCTTCAGCTCATAGGGAGGGAACTCGGCGTTTGTTGCCATAGTGAGTGTGCCGGTGTACTCGATGCCCTCGGGGCTTGTGTAGGGATGCTTGCCGTACTCCTCGTCAACCAGCCAGTTCTGCTCGATCTCAGAGAGTGTTCCGTCCTCCTTGAGCTCAGCGAGGGCGGTGTTTATCTTGTCGGTCAGCTCATCGTTGTCCTTCTTGATAGCCACTGCGTATTCCTCAACGGCATACGGCTCGTCAAGGGTGGTGATGGTTTCGCTGTTCTTCTCAACGAAATACTTTGCAGGAGCAGAGTCGATGATAACTGCATCGACCTTACCCTGGATAAGCGCCTGAACAGCGTCTGCGCCCTTGTTGTACTTCTCAACGGTGGTGCCCTCGATGGACTCTGCAAGTTCCATACCAGTGGTGCCGAGCTGAACGCCGATGGTCTTGCCTACGAGGTCGTCCTTGGTGTGAACGGTGTTCTCAAGGTTCTGAGAAGAACAGCCAGCCATCATGCTGACTGAAAGAGCGAGTGCGGAAATACCTGCAATAAGTTTCTTCATGATTATTCATTCTCCTTTTTGTCATTGCTCCCGGGAGTTTTTTTCCAGGGTCTTTTGAAACAATATTTACATTATACATCATATCTTTGTGAAATGCAAGAGAAATGACATATTTTCTAAAACAGTTACTTATTATAGGTATGTGTATAGGAGAATTTCGTCAGAATGCACAAAAAACGTTTTTGTTTTTTTGCAAAAGTCTGCAAATTATTTTTCGCAAACATCTTGATAAAATCTGTGATTTTTAGTATAATGAATATGTAATGATATGCAGTTATGCATATCAGGATGCTCAGAATGACGGAGCCTTTCCGCCGTGGAGCAAATAATAATTTCTCAGGAGGAATATTCCAATGGCAGATGTTAAAGTTGCAATTAACGGCTTCGGCCGTATCGGACGCCTTGCGTTCAGACAGATGTTCGGTGCTAAGGGCTACGATGTAGTAGCTATCAACGACCTGACCAAGCCCTCTATGCTTGCTCAGCTCCTCAAGTACGATACCGCTCAGGGCGGCTACTGCGGCAAGATCGGTGAGAACCTTCACACCGTATCCGCTGATGACGAGAAGGGCACCCTTACCGTTGACGGCAAGACCCTGACCATCTACGCTGAAAAGGACGCTAAGGATCTTCCCTGGGGCAAGATCGGCGTTGACGTTGTTCTCGAGTGCACAGGTTTCTACTGCTCCAAGGACAAGTCCCAGGCTCACATCGACGCTGGCGCTAAGAAGGTTGTTATCTCTGCTCCCGCAGGCAACGACCTCAAGACCATCGTTTACTCCGTAAACGAGAAGACCCTGACAGCTGATGACACTATCATCTCTGCTGCTTCCTGCACAACAAACTGCCTCGCTCCTATGGCAAAGGCTCTGAACGATTATGCTCCCATCCAGTCCGGTATCATGAGCACTATCCACGCTTACACCGGCGACCAG
>CAKSGA010000038.1 GCA_934454435.1 uncultured Oscillospiraceae bacterium
GCTTCACAGCATGTAAGGCGTTCGGACGTGGAGAAATGTCCCCACAGGTAGGACAGCTCACCCTGCGAGGGGCGTACTCCGGAATGCTCCGACCCCGGAGGGAGAAGCAGCCATTCGCCGCCGTTTACGCTGTATTCCTGCCCGCTGACTTCTATTTCAAGAGTTCCGGCAAGTACATATATGAGCACCCAGCATTCCATCGTCCGGCGCTGGTGGAGAAACCCTCCGCCGCTGGTGAGGTCGCCGCCGTTATAGAAGCGCAGCTCCGGTATTTTTTCAGAACAGTAATACATCACATCACCCCATGATAATTATACTATATTACCGGCAGAAAAGTCAACAAAAAAACAGGGACTGACGAATGCTCAACAATCCCTGTATAAATCAATTAACGGAATTATGCTGCGCTTTCCGAGGTGTTGTTCCGGAAAAGCAGCGAAATGCACCATGCCGCTGACAGCGCAACGATGATATAGACGATACGGCTGAGTACTGCGCCCTGTCCGCCGAACAGCCATGCTACGAGGTCAAAGCTGAATATTCCTACCAGACCCCAGTTAAGACCGCCGATGATCAGCAGAATAAGTGCGAGCTTGTCTATCCACATATTTAGTCCCACCTTTCTGAATTTGTGCTGCGGAATATCCGCTTCTATGATTATGCGTTTTTTTGACCTGAATATGTATATAATGCAAATCTTCTTTACAAGCATGCTTTTTTGTGGTAAAATATAAACAAAAAAGCCGGAGGAAAGACGATGCTGATATATATCTGTGACGACTCAAAGGCGGACCAGCTGCGCCTGGTACGTAACATAAACAACTTCGCAAAGGAAACTCATGCGGCAGTGACTATCAAGATGTTCGACAGCGCTGATTCCATGCTGTCCTGCTATAAAAGCAGCCCTGACAAGCCCGCACTGATCTTCCTGGATATCTATATGGACGGCACGAACGGAATGGACGCCGCCCATGAACTGGCTGACCTTGGAATGGAGAACGGCCTTGTGTTCACCACTTCGTCTGAGGAGCATGCGCTCCAGGCGTTCAGCGTCGGGGCTGAAGGCTATCTGCACAAGCCTTTCACACATGAGGAGTTCGACCGGGCAATGAAGAGGTTCCGGCAGCTTTTTGCAGACTCACGCAAATACGTCACGGCCCAGTTCAACCGTGAGGAAACAAGGATATATCTCAGCAGCATCTATTTTGCCGAATCGGAGGGACATTCCACTATGTTCATTACGGAGAGCGGCCCTGTGAGGTCGTCGGCTCCGCTGGGAAACTATATTCAGGACTTTGAGGGCTTCCCGGAGTTCCTCGCCTGCGGAAGAAGCTACATCGTAAATCTCAATGCCGTTGAGCGCTTCGACCAGGATACAGGCGAGCTTGTGTTTCCGGACGGCAGCCGGGTCGGCGTCCCGGTAAGGCTCCGCCGTGAGCTGCGCATGAAGCTCCGCAGCAAGGAGGTCTGAAATGTACGCTGTTTTCTGCGGAGTCCATCTGGTTGTGCTTGCCGGAGTTGCTGCACTGCTGCTGCTTTGTATACGAAAGGTTTCCTCGCCGGCGAAGCTTTCTTTTATGATGACCTGCTTCTCGCTGTTCATTCTCATACTCGGAATGTACCTTGAGATGGTGAGCTCTGAAACCACGATCGAAGCTATAATGGCGCTTAAAATTCAATATGTGGGAATGTACCCGTTTGCGCTGTCGCTGCTGTATTTCACTTCCAGCATGGGCGGCTTCAAAGTGCCGGACTGGCTGTGGCTGTGCTATGCGGTGGTGGATATGTCCTGCTTCATTGCGATAATGACCACCGGCACTACTCAGGAAACGGATCATCATCTGTTCTATTCCTCAATGGCTATGGAGTCGGACGGCATTTATTCAAGGATAGTTGTGGGGAAGGGTCCTTTCTGGTTCATCACATATGGCATGACCCTTTTCACGTTAATATACATTATAGTGCAGCTTCTTATCTCAATGAAGAAAAGCGGCAACTCCATACAGAAGCGCCGTATCGTTCTGATCCTTGCGGGTATCGGCGCTATGCTGGCTGAGCTTTCCCTGAAATGGGTTGGCTTTTTCGGGAGCTATAACCCGTTCGCTTTTGCGGCGTTTATTCTCATGGTGTGCATGTATTTGTCGCTTATCCGGTACGGGTTCTTCTATTCAGTGACTTCTGCCCCGGCAAATCTCCTTGACAGCGGCGACGAGGGTGCAGTCATGCTGGACGAACATGGCTCGCTTATTTACATGAACGCCATCGCCAAGCGTATTTTGCCTGATCTGTCCGGAATGAAAAATCCGGCGGAGCACCAAGTCATACGTGAAGCCATGTCCGGCAGCGGAGGCAGTGTTACCATAGACGGCAGCGTCTACGAGATACGCTCGGAGCGCATACAGGAATTCAGCTCTCCCTGTGGGTGGGTGATCTGGCTCATCAACATGACGAAATACCAGCAGCGGCTCAATGAGATAAACGCAGCCAACACTGCAAAGTCGGAATTCCTTGCGAGAATGAGCCACGAGATACGCACGCCGATCAACACGATACTGGGTCTTAATGAGATGGTCATGCGGACCTCACACGACAAGGACGTGCTGGAATACTCCGCAGACATAGCGGACGCAGGAGATACCCTGCTGACGCTGATAAATGACATTCTGGACATTTCCCGTGCGGAGTCCGGAAAGCTGGTCATCGAGCATGAGGTGTATAACATCATGGAGCTCCTGCGGGATATCCGCCTGCTGACGGTGCAGAAAGCGGATGAGCGGGGGCTGGAGCTGGAATTCACCACGAACCCGAACCTGCCCAGGAAACTTATAGGCGACCCGGCACGCATAAAGCAGATGGCCGTAAATCTGCTTATCAACGCCGTAAAATACACCCGTGAGGGTCATGTGGGTCTTTATGCGGAGATGGACGGCGGCGATCTTGTCATTGCGGTTTCTGATACCGGTGTTGGTATAAAGGAGGAAGAGCTCCCGCTGATATTCAACACCTTTGAGAGAATAGGTGCAAAGGGTGATGGCACTGGTCTTGGGCTCACCATTACCAAGAATATCGCAGAGGCGATGGGCGGCACGATAACCGCAGAAAGCATATACGGCAGGGGCAGCGTTTTCACTGTCAGGATCCCGCAGAAGATCGCTGATGACAGTCCGGCGGGGGCGTTCATGCCGGCGCCGTTAAGAAACAATATCAGGCGCTCCACGGCCTGCTTCGAGTGCCCGGAGCTCAGTATTCTTGCGGTGGACGACAATCGCTATAACCGTATCGTCCTTGAAAAGCTGCTGCAGCGCACCAGGGCGAAAGTCACAACGGCGGAGAGCGGCGCAGAGATGCTGGAGCTCGCACGGCGTCAGCGGTTCGACATTCTTCTGCTTGACGCAATGATGCCGGATATGGACGGCGTGGAAACTCTGCGGAAACTGCGCTCCGATCCGGAGAGCAAATGCCGTGATATTCCCGCAGCGGTGCTGACGGCTGACGCAGTTCTGGGAGCCAGGGACAGATACCTGAGCGATGGCTTTGACGCCTATCTCCCCAAGCCGATAGTCCCGGAGCAGCTTGAAGAGCTGATAATGGAGCTCAGCGGAAGGGGACCTGCTGAGAGTGAGGCCGCCAATGAAGCCACGGCAGAGAATGCTGGCGCAGCGCTGATAGACCGCCGGAAGGGTCTGCAATACTCCGACAACGACCCTGAATTCTATCATGAGCTGCTGGTAATGTTCACCGAGGAAGTCCCCAGGGCGCTGGAGAGGCTTTCTGCTGCGCTTTCGGAGGGCAACACGGCGCTTTACACCACCCTTGTCCACGGGCTGAAGAACAACGCTCGTGGAATAGGCGCAGACAAGGCTGCGGATATCTGCTACCTCGCAGAGCAGACCGCCCGTTCCGGGGATATAGAAAAGCTCCGGGAGCTCCACGGAAAGGTCAGCGAGGAAGTACGTGCAGCGGCTGAGGAGGCTGCGGACTGACGCCTGCGTGATGGTTGCGATGGCAGGGGCGGATCCTATATCACCCGTCAATTCGTTGACGTCTGAAATGGGCGAATGTGGGTGGTACATAAAAACAAATGGGCTGCATTTTGTGCAGCCCATTCTTTATGATATCAGCCGAGTTCATCAGCGAGGGCGTTTATCTGAGCCTCGCTGTCTGCGTTGAGCGCTGAGCGTACTGTTACCGTGGTGTCGGCAAAGGTGATGTCCTTGCTCTTCTCGAACATTCCCTTCATTACCTTAGCGGCAAGGGGAGCCCAGGAGCCGTTCTCTATAAACGCAAGGCGGCGGTTCTGGTAATTCCTTTCGGTCAGACCCCCGATGAAAGTCCGCATGAACGGGAACACGTCCGCATTGTAAGTCGGGGAGGCAAGCACCAGCCTGTCATAGCGGAATGCGTCCTCGATACATTCTGCCATGTCGTCCCGGGCGAGGTCATGCACAACTACCTTGACGCCCTTTGCGGCGAGCTTTGAAGCGAGCAGGTCGGCGGCTTTCATCGTGTTGCCGTAAACGCTTGCCGCTGCGATAACCACTCCCTCGCTCTCTGCACGGTAGGAGGACCAGGTGTCGTACTGGCCGATATAATGTCCGAGGTCCTCAGAAAGAACCGGACCGTGCAGAGGACAGATGATTGCTATGTCCAGCGCAGCCGCCTTTTTCAGCACCGCCTGCACCTGCGCACCGTACTTCCCGACTATACCGAAATAGTAGCGGCGTGCCTCGCAGTCCCAGTCCTCTTCAACGTCCAGTGCGCCGAACTTTCCGAAGCCATCAGCGGAGAAAAGTGCCTTGTCGGCGCTGTCGTAGCTCATTACGACCTCCGGCCAGTGGACCATGGGGGCTGCAATAAAGGTCAGGGTGTGCTTTCCGAGTTCAAGGACGCTCTTCTCAGCAACTACCACCTGGCGGTCAGAATAGTCATTGCCGAAAAACTGCTTCATCATCACGAATGCCTGCTTTGAAGCCACGATCTTCGCTTCGGGGTACTTTTCCGCAAATGCTGCGATGTTCGCCGAGTGGTCAGGCTCCATGTGGTGTACTACCAGGTAATCCGGTGACTTCCCGGAAAGCTCTCTTTCGAGGTTGCCCAGCCATTCACCGCAGAATGCTCCGTCAACGGTGTCCATGACGGCGGTCTTTTCGTCCATGATTATATAGGAGTTGTACGCCATTCCGCTGGGAACCACATACTGACCCTCGAAAAGATCTATGTCGTGGTCGTTTACTCCGATGTATCTGATGTCCTGTGTGATATTCATTTTTATTCCTCCTAAAAATGATAATTATTTCTGATTTGCTGAATTCATTATACAACAGAAAAACTCATTTGTCAATAGGTTTGCCGGAAAATGTTGGGTGACTTAGTTCAAGCCTGCTTCATATAATGTACAGAACGGGCGAATGCTGCCCGGAATACATGCGAGGGGGAGTTTCAATGGATCGCTGTCTTAACGAGATAAGACCCGGCGGGATAGCTGTCGTGAAGTCGCTGAATGCGCATGGGAGCATGCGCCGCCGGCTTCTGGATATAGGTCTGGTGGGAGGAACTGAGGTGGAGTGCGTGGGGGTGAGTCCGATGGGGGACCCCTCGGCGTACCTGATACGTGGGGCGGTCATTGCGATACGCTCAGCGGACAGCCGAAACGTCATAGTTCAGGAGGGGCGCAATGGGTCTGACAAGTAACTCAACGGGTTTTGCCGCTGCTGACGTCTGCCCGGTGATAAAGCGCCGCACCCCGGACGAAAAGATAATAGCCATCGCCGGAAACCCCAACGTTGGCAAGAGCACGATATTCAACGCCCTGACCGGCATGCGCCAGCACACCGGCAACTGGCCCGGAAAGACAGTCGCAGCGGCGCAGGGGTACTGCCGCACGGAGCATTTCAGCTGCGTACTTGCGGATATACCCGGAACATATTCACTGCTGGCTCATTCGGCGGAGGAAGAGGCGGCCAGGGATTTCCTGTGCTTCGGCGGTATCGACGCTGCGGTGGTGGTCTGCGACGCCACATGCCTGCAGCGCAGCCTGAACCTTGCTCTTCAGGTCATGGAGCTATGTCCAAGGACCCTGGTGTGCGTCAATCTCTGCGATGAGGCGAAGCGCCGAGGGATGACCCTCGACCTGCAGATACTGGAAAAAAACCTGGGCGTGCCGGTGGTGGGGACCTCCGCCCACGACAAACGCACGCTGAAAGCCCTGACGGAAGCCCTTGACAGGCTGTGCACCGGAGAAGCTCCCACGGAAATAAAGCGCCTGCACTATATACGCCCGGTGGAGGACGCCATCGCCTGCGTTGGACCCTCCCTGGAATGCTGCGGAAAACTCGACCGGCGCTGGCTTTCGCTCCGGCTGATAGAGGGCGACAGCCGTCTTGCAGAGAAAGCGGGGGAGTACCTCGGTACCGACCTGGGCACAGGGGCGGTGGCGGAGGCGGTGGAGCATGCGAGGAGCCGTCTTGCGCAGTCTGACATCACGCTTGACATTCTGCGTGACAGGATAGTTTCCTGCATTACGCTGAACGCTGAGGAGGCCGCTGACGGAGCGGTCCGGGAATGTTCCGGCTGCCGCAGCGCCGACCGCCGGGCTGATAAGCTGCTGACCAGCAGGGCTTTCGGGTTCCCGCTGATGATATTGCTGATGTTGGTGATATTCTGGCTGACCATTGTCGGGGCGAATTACCCGTCCCAGCTTCTTTCTGCGGGCTTCGGCTGGCTCGGGGAGCGGCTCACGGAGTGGTGCGCATTCATGCCGGATTGGCTGTCGGGTGTACTGGTGGACGGCGCATACCGCACGCTCACCTGGGTCGTGGCGGTCATGCTGCCGCCGATGGCGGTGTTCTTCCCGCTCTTCACGCTGCTGGAGGACTGCGGCTACCTGCCCCGGGTGGCGTTCAACCTTGATAAACCGTTCCAGAAGTGCAGCGCATGCGGCAAACAGGCGCTGACTATGGCGATGGGCTTCGGCTGTAATGCGGCGGGCATTGTCGGCTGCCGCATAATCGACTCGAAGCGGGAACGGCTCATAGCCATGCTAACCAACGCATTTGTGCCGTGCAACGGGAAATTCCCGTTCATCATCACGCTTTCGGCGGTGTTCTTTACCGGGGCGGCGGGGTTCACGGGGTCGCTGCTGTCTGCGCTGGCGGTCACTGCGGTGATACTTCTCGGGGTCGGAATGACATTTGCAGCGTCAAAGTTCCTTTCGGTGACTATACTCAAAGGTCAGCCGTCAGGCTTTACGCTGGAGCTCCCGCCTTACAGAAAGCCGCAGGTCGGCGGAGTGATCGTCCGCTCCATGCTGGACCGAACTCTGTTCGTCCTGGGGAGAGCCGCTGCAGTCGCTGCGCCCGCCGGGGCGGTCATATGGGTGTTGGCAAATGTCAGCATCGAGGGCGGCACGCTGCTTTCGGCCTGCACCGGGTTCCTTGACCCGTTCGCACGGTGGCTCGGAATGGACGGTGTGATACTGATGGCGTTTATCCTCGGTATTCCTGCAAACGAGATAGTCATACCAATTATCATAATGTGCTACATGGCGCAGGGCAGCCTTTCGGAGCTCTCCCTGCCGGAGCTGGCACAGCTCCTCGCAGACAATGGCTGGACCTGGCGCACGGCTCTGTGTACGGTGCTTTTCTCGCTCATGCACTGGCCCTGCTCGACCTCTCTGCTCACTGTAAAAAAGGAAGCGGGCGGCTGGAAATGGGCGCTTGCGGCGTTCCTGCTGCCCACCTGTGCGGGGGTGATATCATGCTTTTCGGTGGCGCAGATAACGGGGTTGTTCATAAAATGAGCCGGTCGGGAAGTGCGTGTTTCTCATGTGTGATTTTTTTCAGCTCTTTCGCAGGAACTTCTGCCGAAAATTGCAAAAAAACAGAATTTTATTTCGCATAACTGCTATTTCAGTCTTGACATAAAGGAAAAATTGTCTTATAATAGAAGTGTTAATTCATTAACGCCAAAATCGTATATGCGGTTTAATTCAATGTGCCAGGCACATGAAATCTACAGGAGGCAATTCAATGAGAGTTTACAACTTCAGCGCAGGTCCCGCAGTGCTGCCCGAGGAAGTTCTTCAGGAAGCAGCAGATGAGATGCTCGATTATAAGGGCACAGGCATGTCCGTTATGGAGATGTCACACCGTTCAAAGGCTTACGACGCTATCATCAAGGAAGCTGAGAAGGATATCCGTGAGATCATGAATATTCCGGATAACTACAAGGTCCTGTTCCTTCAGGGCGGCGCTTCACAGCAGTTCGCAGCTGTTCCGATGAACCTCATGAAGAACAAGAAGGCAGCCTACATCATCACCGGTCAGTGGGCTAAGAAGGCTTACCAGGAAGCAAAGATCTACGGCGACGCTGTTGCAGTGGCTTCCTCCGCTGACAAGACTTTCTCCTACATTCCCGACTGCTCCGACCTCGATATCCCCGAGGACGCTGACTATGTTTATATCTGCGAGAACAACACCATCTACGGCACAAAGTACAAGACCCTCCCCAACACAAAGGGTCACACCCTGGTGGCTGATGTTTCCTCCTGCTTCCTGTCTGAGCCGGTTGATGTTACCAAGTACGGCGTTATCTACGGCGGCGTTCAGAAGAATGTTGGCCCTGCAGGCCTTGTTATCGCAATTATCCGTGAGGATCTCATCACTGACGATGTTCTCCCCGGAACTCCCACCATGCTGAAGTGGAAGACCCAGGCTGACAATGACTCCCTCTACAACACCCCGAACTGCTACGCTATATACATCTGCGGCAAGGTATTCAAGTGGATCAAGAAGATGGGCGGCCTGGAGGCTATGAAGGCTCACAACGAGAAGAAAGCTAAGATCCTCTATGATTTCCTCGACCAGAGCAAGCTGTTCAAGGGCACCGTTGAGCCCAAGGACCGTTCTCTGATGAACGTTCCGTTCGTTACAGGCAATGAGGAGCTTGACGCCAAGTTCGTCAAGGAGGCTACCGCAGCCGGCTTCGTAAACCTCAAGGGCCACAGAACCGTAGGCGGCATGAGAGCTTCCATCTACAACGCAATGCCTATCGAGGGCGTTGAGAAGCTGGTTGAATTCATGAAGAAGTTCGAGGCTGAAAACGGCTGATTACGCTGATCAAAGGAGATCATGACATGATAAACGTACTTACACTCAATAAGATCGCTGCATGCGGCACCGACCTGCTCGACAAGAGCAAGTATACCGTAACAGACGACGCTGCTGCAAATGCAGACGCAATTCTCGTGCGCTCCGCTTCCATGCATGAGATGGAGCTGCCCGCTAACCTGCTCGCTATCGCAAGAGCAGGTGCAGGCGTAAACAATATCCCGATCGACAAGTGCACCGAAAAGGGCGTTGTAGTATTCAACACCCCCGGCGCCAATGCAAACGCAGTTAAGGAGCTCGTTATCGCCGGCCTGCTGCTGTCCTCCAGAAAGGTCCCGGCTGCTATGGACTGGATCAAGACCCTCAAGGGCAAGGGCGACGAGGTAGGAAAGCTGGTAGAAAAGGGCAAGAGCCAGTTCGTAGGTCCTGAGATCATGGGCAAGAAGCTCGGCGTTATTGGTCTGGGCGCTATCGGTATTCTGGTAGCTAACGCAGCCGCTGAGCTCGGCATGGACGTTTACGGCGCTGACCCGTACCTCTCCGTTGAGAACGCTCTGAAGCTCTCCGGCAAGGTTCACTATGTAAAGAGCAACAAGGAGATATTCGAGAAGTGTGATTACATCACCCTGCATGTTCCCGCACTGCCTGACACTAAGGGCATGATCAATGCAGAGGCTATCGCTTCCATGAAAAAGACCGTCCGCCTGCTGAACTTCGCAAGAGATACACTGGTTGACGAAAAGGCTATCATCGATGCTCTCGCAAACGGCGGCATGGCTTGTTATGTTACCGATTTCGCTACTGACGGGCTCATCGGCCTGGACGGTGTTGTTGCAATGCCGCACCTCGGCGCTTCCACTCCCGAGAGCGAGGATAACTGCGCAGTTATGGCAGTTAAGGAGATCGTTGACTATATCGAGAACGGCAACATCAAGAACTCTGTAAACCTGCCGAACGTTGAGATGGCTATTTCCGGAAACGCAAAGATCTGCGTTATCCACAAGAATGCAGAGGGTCTGCTGAACAACATCACAGCTCCGGTTTCCGCTGCTGGTCTTAATATCGAGAACATGGTAAGCAAGTCCAAGAAGGACTATGCGTACACCTGCCTTGACGTAAAGGGCGATGCTTCCGGTATCGAGGCTGCAATCAAGGCTGTTGCAGGCGTGGTTTCCGTAAGAGTTGTCAAGTAATTCAAAGGCGTTAATTGTTGACACGCAGTTCGATTGAGAACTGCGTGTTTTTTATTGTATATATTTATTGGCTGAATGATGAGTACTCCGATAATGAAGAAGAATCTCACCGCAATGCTGCAAGGAACTCGGTCAAGGACTATATGCATCCAAATGAATACAGGGCGGTCAAGATGGACGGCGTTGACAGTATCGGTGTGTTTATCAACTGGGACGAGTGCGATGGTTATATAGCCGGAATTGGTTTTTCATACAATGATAACACCATCAATCTGGCGTTCGCCGGGGATTTTGTGCTTGACGGATGATCATGAACTGCAACGGGCGCATTGCTTTTCTGAGCGGAGAGGCAATGCGTCTTGCTGTTTCGGCATGACATGACAGGATCAGACAAGTAAGATATTCTGAAAAAAATCAAAAAAAGTTTGAATAACCCCTTGACAAAGAGAGAATAATGGTGTATAATATTCGAGTAATAAAGCAGAGCTTCCACACTCTCACCCGCCGGCGTTTGATCTGTCAGGCGTGGTAATGTTTAATGAGAATACGCCGTAAGGCATTCGGTTAAGCGTGAGCAGTGTGTGCTCACGCTTATTTTATTTCACAGCTGAAACGTAATCAAGAAAGGCGGTGCTTTGATATCGGCACGAAAGAACAGCTCATTAATGAGGAGATCCGTGAAAAGGAAGTAAGAGTAGTTGGCGCAGACGGCGAGCAGCTCGGCATTATGGCGACTGCGGACGCACTTGCAAAGGCAACAGAGGCAGATCTTGACCTCGTACTCATTGCCCCCACGGCAAATCCTCCGGTATGCAAGATCATGGATTTCGGCAAATACCGCTTTGAGCAGACCAAGAGGGAAAAGGAAGCCCGGAAGAACCAGAAGCAGGCTGAGGTCAAGGAAATCAAGATGTCGCTCAACATCGACACCAACGATTTCAATATCAAGGTCAAGAACTGCATCAAGTTCCTCCAGAACGGCGACAAGGTAAAGGTCACCATTCGCTTCAGACGTGCGAGAGAGATGTCTCACATGAACCTCAGTGAAGAACTGATGAAGAAGTTCCTCGATGCCGTTTCGGAGTACGGCGGTTCCGAAAAGCCGTCAAAGCTTGAGGGCAAGAACTACGCAATAGTGCTCAGTCCTAAGAAATAAGACAGGCGAGGCACTGCCCCGGCGATCTGCGGGTGCGATGCCCGAATAAAATCTCAAGGAGGATATCAAAATGCCTAAGATCAAAACTCACAGCGGAGCGAAGAAGCGCTTCAAGCTGACAAAGAACGGTATGGTAAAGATGGGTCACACCAACAGACGTCACATTCTTACCAAGAAGTCCACTAAGCGCAAGAGAGGCCTGCGTGCTGGCGCATATGCAGACGTTACCAACGTAGCTGCTGTAAAGAGCCTTATTCCGTACAAATAATCATTCTTTGCGGAATGAGTCCGCAGACACAAAATATCAGGAGGTAATCGTAAAATGGCACGTGTAAAGGGCGCACTTGCAACTCGCAAGAGAAGAAATAAAACATTAAAGCTGGCTAAGGGTTACTGGGGCGGCAAGAGCAGACTGTTCAAGACCGCTAAGGAAGCCGTATGGAAGTCCGGTCAGTATGCTTACATCGGCAGACGTCTTAAGAAGAGAGATTTCAGAAAGCTCTGGATCACCAGAATTTCTGCTGCCGCTAAGTCCAACGGCATGAACTACTCCACTTTCATGAACGGTCTGAAGAAGGCTGGCATCACTCTGAACAGAAAGATGCTCTCTGAGATCGCAATCAACGACGCAGCAGGCTTCACTGCACTGACAGAGAAGGCTAAGGCAGCGCTTTAATCGTGATAATATCTCACGTTCTGTTCCGGGGCGTGAGATTTTTCGCTATGTAGGGGGATTTGCTCCATTGGTGATAACATCAAGAAAAAACGACGCTGTAAAGCGATTCCGGGAGCTTCTCCGGGAGAAAAAGCTGCGGGACGCTGAGGGCGTTTTCGCCGTCGAGGGAGATCACCTCTGCGGCGAGCTTGCCAGATGCGGATTCCGGATAAAAACTGCGCTGGTGACTGAGAATGCGGCGTCAAGGTATCCACAGACTCTTACGGCGCTGCACTGTGCGGAGGATCTCATGGTGATATCCCAGGAGGTCGCCGAATATATTTCCGATACAAAGGCTCCGCAGGGGCTGTTCGCCATCGCCGAGAAGCCGCATTCCGCCGGGATCCCGGACGGAGCCGGGCGGCTGGTGCTTCTGGACGGAGTGCAGGACCCCGGTAACGTCGGGACGATACTCCGGACCGCAGAGGCGCTTGGTTTCGACGGCGCCGTGCTTTCACCCGAGTGCGCCGATATCTGGTCGCCGAAAACGCTGAGGGCTTCCATGGGAAGCGTGTTCAGACTTCCGTGTATCATCGGGGAACTTGAGGGGATAATAACCGGACTGAAAGGCGACGGATTCAGGGTCTATGGCTCGATGCTCGACAGCTCCGCAGCAAGGCTCGGGGAGATTGAATTCCCGGAGCGTGCCGCAGTCGTTATCGGAAGCGAGGGTGCCGGGATCTCCGCTGAAGTCGCAGGAGCCTGCGACCAGGCGGTATATATCCCGATCTCCGGCGCAGAATCCCTGAATGCGGGAGCCGCCGCCGCTATACTTCTCTGGGAGCTTTCCAGGCGTTGAAACGATATTTTTAGCTGGACATGACCTGCCCGGCTTATTCGCATATGTTCTGCTGTGGAAACGCAGCAGGCAGTGCAAAGCTATAAGCTGACTTTCGGTTTTGCATTGCCTAGTGCCCGTCAGGGCCATAAATAGTAAATATAGGGGGAACTTTTGTGCCGCACCTTGTAATACTCGAGTCGCCGTCTAAGGCGAAAACAGTAAAGAAGTATCTCGGTGAGGGCTATGACGTCATAGCCTCCACCGGACATATAATCGACCTGCCGAAATCCAAGCTGGGCGTAGATGTGGATCATGATTTTGAGCCGCAGTACATCAACATGAAGGATAAGGCGGAGGTCATCAAGGAACTGAAAAAACACGCCAAGGCAAGCGATATGATCTACCTTGCGACCGACCCGGACCGTGAGGGAGAAGCTATCGCATGGCACCTGTCGCACCTGCTGGGTATCGATGGCAACAAGCCCGTGCGTGTGACATTCAATGAGATCACCAAGACCGGTGTACAGAACGGAATGGCTGCGCCCCGGTGCATAGATACCGATATCGTGGACGCCCAGCAGGCACGCCGTATTCTGGACAGGATCGTCGGCTATAAGCTGTCGCCGTTCCTCTGGAAGAAGGTCCGCAGGGGGCTTTCCGCAGGACGTGTACAGTCCGTTGCGGTCAGGATAATCGTTGACCGTGAGAATGAGATACGCAACTTCGTTTCACAGGAATACTGGAGCATCGACGCCAAGCTCACTGCCGCTTCTTCAAAGAGGGCGTTCGCTGCGAAGCTCGCTGAAATAGACGGCGAAAAGGCTTCCATCAGCAGCAAGGACGAGGCTGACAAGCTGTTGGAAAGGCTCAAGGGTGCAGAATTCATCGTGGCCGGGCTGAAAAAGTCCCAGCGCAAGAAGCAGCCCGCACCGCCGTTCACGACCTCCACGCTCCAGCAGGAGGCGAGCCGCCGTTACTCCTTCCAGGCAAGGAGAACCATGAAGGCAGCCCAGGAGCTGTATGAAGGTATCGACGTAGAGGGGCTCGGTGCGACCGGTCTTATCACCTACATGAGAACCGACTCGCTCAGGATCTCCGACGAGGCTAAGGCAGCCGCTGCGGACCTCATAAAGGAGCTCTACGGCGCTGAGTATCTGCCGGAGAAGCCCAGGGTGTTCAAGTCAAAGAGCAACGCCCAGGACGCTCATGAGGCTATACGTCCCACGACCGTGAGCCTGACGCCGGACAAGGTAAAGGCTTCGCTGACTAATGACCAGTATAAGCTGTACAAGCTCATCTGGGAGCGCTTCATGGCGAGCCAGATGCAGAACGCCGTGCTGGATACCGTGGCTGCGGATATCTCTGCGGCAGGGTGTCTGTTCAAGAGCAGCGGCTATTCGGTGAAGTTTGACGGCTTCACCAGGCTTTATGAGGAAACCAAGGAGGCTGACGGCGAGCAGACCGGAGCCCTCCCCAGACTGGAAAAGGGTGAGAAGCTCACCGCTAAGGAAGTCCTCGGCAACCAGCACTTCACGCAGCCCCCGGCACGCTACAACGAAGCATCGCTGATCAAGGAGCTGGAAGAGAACGGTATCGGCAGACCGTCCACTTATGCACCGACTATCTCAACGATACTCGACAGGCATTATGTGGAGCGTGAGTCAGGCAATCAGCTCAAGCCGACCGCCCTCGGTGAAGTGATCACCGAGCTGCTCAAGGATCATTTCAACAACATAGTTGACGTGAAGTTCACCGCCAAGATGGAAACCTCCCTTGATGATATCGAGCATGGCACAAAGAACTGGGTCGAGGTGCTGCGAAAGTTCTATGACGGCTTCGCAAAGAGCCTTGAAAAGGCAGAGAACGACATGGAGGGCAAGCGGGTAAAGGTCCCAGATGAGCCTACCGACATCGTCTGCGAGGAATGCGGCAAGCCGATGGTCATTAAAATCGGACCATATGGAAAGTTCCTGGGGTGCAGCGGTTTCCCGGAGTGCAAGTTCACCAAGAAGATAGTTACGGAGACCCAGGGCACCTGCCCGAAGTGCGGAAAGAAAATGCTCGCAAAGAAGTCCAAGAAGGGCAAGCCTTTCTACGGCTGCGAGGATTATCAGAACTGCAACTTTATGACGTGGGATCTCCCGATCTCAGAGAAGTGCCCGCAGTGCGGCGCAACGCTGTTCAAGAAAACAGGACGCATGGGCAAGATATACTGCGCTAAGGAGGGCTGCGGCTATGAGCGCCCCCTGGACAATGCAAAGGATAAGGAATAATGACGGTTAAGGTTATCGGCGCAGGTCTGGCGGGCTGCGAGGCGGCGGTTCAGCTTGCGGGGCGTGGCTTTGACGTGGAGCTCCACGAGATGAAGCCGGAGAAGTACACCCCGGCGCACCATTATCAGGGCTTTGCGGAACTGGTCTGCTCCAATTCGCTTAAAGCGGCAAGACCCGAGAGCGCCTGCGGTCTGCTGAAAGAGGAGATGCGCAGGTTCGGCTCGGTGATACTCAAGGCGGCGGAAAAGACCGCTGTACCTGCCGGCGGAGCGCTTGCGGTGGACCGCACGAAGTTCTCTGACGAGGTGACGGCGATCGTCCGCAGCTTCCCGAATATACATGTGATAAGCGGCGAGGTGACGGAGCTCCCGGAGCATAACGCAGTGATCTGTACGGGTCCGCTGACCTCCGACGCACTGGCGGAGAAAATACATGCGCTCTGCGGCGAGGGACTGAGCTTCTATGACGCTGCGGCTCCCATAGTTTCGGCAGACAGCATTGATTTCAGCAAGGCGTTTTACCAGACCAGGTATGACAAGGGCGAGGCGGATTACGTCAACTGTCCTATGGACCGTGACGAGTATCAGGCGTTCTATGACGCCCTGGTGACCGCCGAGAGCGCTCCGCTGAAGGAGTTCGACCGTCCTGAGGAGAGCGCAGGAATGCGTGTTTTCGAGGGCTGTATGCCGGTGGAGGTCCTGGCGAAGCGTGGCTTTGAGAGCGTGCGCTACGGCTGCATGAAGCCGGTGGGGCTCACCGACCCCAGGACCGGAAAGCGTCCATATGCGGTGGTACAGCTCCGCAAGGAGAACCGTGACGGCACGATGTACAACCTGGTGGGATTTCAGACGAACCTGAAATTCGGCGAGCAGAAACGGGTCTTTTCCATGATACCCGGGCTTGAGAATGCGGAATTCGTGCGGTACGGCGTAATGCACAGGAACACGTTCCTTGACAGCCCGAGGCTGCTGGACAAGTGGTTCATGCTGAGGGGGTCGGACAACGTGTTTTTCGGCGGACAGATGACCGGAGTAGAGGGCTATGTTGAGAGCGCAGCCTCCGGAATAATAGCCGGCAGGGCTCTTGCAGACAGGCTTTCCGGAAAGCAGCCGATGGAGCTCCCACGTACTACCATGCTTGGTGCGCTGTGCAATTACATCAGCGACCCCACGGTGGAGAATTTCCAGCCGATGGCGAGCAGCATGGGAATACTCCCCGGGCTGGATAAGGTCATAAAGGGCAAGCAGGAGCGCTACGCAGCGCTGGCACAAAGGGCGCTCTCCGACCTGGACAGGGCTCTTGCTGATTGTGAGGATACATAATTATGAAGATAGTAATAGACGGTTTCGGCGGGGACAACTCCCCGGACGAGGTACTTAAAGGCGCAGCCCTTGCCGTAAAGGAGCTGGGAATTGATGTCGCCATTACCGGCGACGAGAAGATACTCATGCAGCGCATGAAGGAGCTGAACGTTTCCGACAGCCACATCGAGCTTATCCCGGCGGAGGGCGTCATCACCACAGAGGACTCTCCCAAGTCCGTTATCAAGGAGAAATCCGGGACTTCAATGGGAAAGGCGCTGTATTACCTCGCAGACGGCAGTGCCGACGCATTCATCAGCGCAGGCAGCACGGCGGCGATAGTAGTCGGCGGAACGATGGTGGAAAAGCGCATCAAGGGCGTCAAGAGGACTGCCCTCGTACCGCTCATGCCCTGCCTTGGCGGCGGCAGATACAGCGTTATCGACGGCGGCGCAAATCTCGAGTGCAGACCCGAGATGCTCCAGCAGTTTGCAGTGCTGGGCAGCATTTTCATGGAAAAGACCATGGGTATAGAGAAGCCCCGGGTAGGTCTGCTGAACATCGGCACCGAAGAGGAAAAGGGCAGGGAGCTGGAGCATGAAACTATGAAGCTGCTGCGTGAAACTACCTCCATCAATTTCGTGGGCTATGTAGAGGGACGTGACGCACCGATAGGCAAGGTCGATGTGCTGGTGACGGATGGCTTCACCGGAAACGTGTTCCTGAAAGCCTGCGAGGGCATGGGAATACTGATGAAGCAGTCGCTGAAGAGCATGTTCTTCGCAAACCTCAGGACGAAGATAGGCGCACTGTGCGTAAAGAAGCAGCTCGGCGACATCACGAAGCAGCTCGACTACAAGACTATCGGCGGCTCGCCGCTGCTGGGTACCTCAAAGCCGGTGTTCAAGGCGCACGGAAGCTCTGATGCGGTGGCTTTCCTGGGCGCATTCAGGCAGGCCAAGATGTTCGTCGAGAAGAACGCTATCGAGGAAATGACCAGCGCCATCGCCGCCCTGGGAGTAAAGGAAGAGGCTTGATATGTCGGATTTCAGTCAGCTTGAGCAGGCTATAGGCTATAATTTTAAGAACAAATCATATCTCCGGGGCGCAATGACCCATTCCAGCTATTCCGGAGGAAAGAACAACGGCAGCAACGAGCGGCTCGAGTTCCTGGGCGACAGCGTGCTCCAGATAACGGTTTCGCTTTATCTCTTCACGAACATGACCACAGTGCCCGAGGGCGGGCTCACAAAGCTGCGTGCCTCCATCGTGTGCGAGAATTCACTGTACAACTTCGCAAAGCGCATTTCCCTGGGGGACTATATCCTGCTGGGTAAGGGCGAGGAGATGACCGGCGGCAGAGAGCGCCGTTCTATCCTTGCGGACGCTTTCGAGGCGCTCATCGCCGCTATTTTCCTCGATGGCGGAATGGACGAGGCGAAGAAGTTCATCATGAAGTTCGTGCCGTCCATCGACGCAATAAAGAGCGGCAAGGTGAAGCTCGGCGATTACAAGACCATTCTCCAGGAGATCATACAGCAGAACCCCGAGGAGAAGATCTCATACCAGGTCACTGAGGAAGAGGGCGAGGCCCACCACAAGACCTTCAATGCGGAGGTCATGCTGAACGGTCAGAGCATCGGCGCAGGCTCCGGCCAGAGCAAGAAGGAAGCCGAGCAGGCGGCCGCTAAGGAAGCTATCGGTCTGATGGGCTATGAAACGGACTAACATCTCGGTTTTCATACCGCATATCGGCTGCCCGCACAGGTGCAGCTTCTGCGACCAGAGGAGCATTTCGGGCTCGGCTCACGCTCCGTCTGCGCAGGAGGTCAGGGAGCTGCTGGAGGAGCAGGCTCCGCACCTCGCAGAGCGGGGAATGCAGGCAGAGATAGCCTTTTTCGGCGGCAGCTTCACGGCGGTCCCACGGGACTACATGATAAGTCTGCTGGAGTGCGCCGCAGAAGCTGTGGAGCGTTATCCGGAGGTCTACTGCGGCATACGCTGCTCGACACGTCCTGACTGCATTGATGAGGAGATCATCGCAGCACTGAAAAAATACGGCATGACCGCTGTTGAACTTGGCGCTCAGTCCATGTCAGACGAGGTGCTGCAGGCGAACGAGCGTGGGCACTCCGCCGAGGACGTCCGCAGGGCTTCACGGCTTATCCGTGAGAGCGGCATTTCGCTGGGGCTCCAGATGATGACCGGGCTGTATATGGATACGGAGGAACGTGTGCGGTACACCTGCCGGGAGTTCATCGCACTGAAGCCGGATACCGTGCGCATTTACCCCACGGTGATTCTGGAGCACACATGGCTTGGCAGGCTGTTCCTCAGCGGCGAGTATCAGAGCTTCGGCTTTGAGCAGACCGTCGACCTGTGTGCGGAGCTCCTGAGGGAGTTCGAGAGCGCCGGGGTGCGTGTGATACGCATGGGGCTGCATGCTTCCCGGGACGTGGAAAAGGAAATGCTCGGGGGAGTTTACCACCCGGCATTCCGGGAGATCGTAGAAAGCAGACTGTTCCTTAATGACATGAAAAATAAGCTCCTGTCAATGGAAAAGGGACATTATATGATATACACCGACAGACGGAATATCAGCAGGGCTGTCGGGCAGAAGCGCAGCAATATCGCAGCATTGAAGTCGCTGGGGTATGACGTTGATGTTAAGCCGCAGGACGGGGCTTATATCGAGGTGCGCTGATACAGCGAGGTTTGTGAATGTTTTTTAAGTCACTTGAGATACATGGGTTCAAGTCCTTTGCGGACAAGACCGTGCTGAATTTCGACGCCCAGACCACGGCAGTGGTAGGCAGCAACGGAAACGGCAAGAGCAATATAAGCGACGCCCTGCGCTGGGTCATGGGAGAGCAGGGCGCCAAGACCCTGCGTGGCGAAAAGATGGAGGACGTCATCTTCCACGGCACCACCGACCGCAAGCCCATGGGTTTCGCAAAGGTCGCACTGTGCATAGACAATACCGACCGTGCCCTTGCTGTGGACGCTGATGAGGTCACTATCTCCCGCAAGCTGTACCGCAGCGGCGAGAGCGAGTACCTCATAAACGGCGCAAAGTCCAGGCTCAAGGATATTCAGGAAATGCTTCTTGGCACCGGACTTGGACGTGACGGTTACTCCATCATAGGTCAGGGCAGGGTCGCTGAGATAGTAAACGCCCGTGGCACTCAGAGGCGTGAGATATTCGAGGAAGCAGCGGGCATTTCGCTGTTCCTCCACAAGAAGGCTGAAGCTGAAAAGGAGCTGGAAAGCGCCGAGGAGAATATCCTGCGCCAGAAGGACATAATAAGGGTTGACGAGGAACGCCTGCCGGTGCTGAAGAAGCAGTCCGAAAAGGCGGTGCTCGCTGCAGAGCTTCTCGACCAGAAAAAGGAGCTCGAGATATCAGTCGGCGCAGCCCATTATGAGGAGCGCCGGAATGCAATAAAGAAGCTGGACGATGACCTGCTGCTCAACCGTGCCGAGTGCGAGCACTATGAAAAGGACGCCCAGAAGCTCCAGGACAGCATAGACCTGGGCACTGAGAAGAAGCAGCGCATTCAGGCGGAGCTTGAAAGATACCGCCGCACCCGTGACGCAGTGAATACCGAGCTTGCGGAGAAGCGCTCCAGCATTCAGGTGCTGGAGAACGACCTCATGCACAACGACAACCGCCGCAAGGAGCTTGCGGAGCAGATAGCGCACGCAGAGGAAAGCAGCCGCAGCTTTGACGAGGGCATAAAGGAGTTCCAGCAGAAGATAGCCGACAAGCAGCAGGAGCTGACCGCTATGGATCAGCGCCGCAGCGAGCTCCAGGACAAGCTCGCCGAGATTGCCGGGCAGAACGCCGAGAGCGACAAGGCGTATTCCGAGCTCGACCAGAAGCTGGCTCAGGTATACCGTGAGCGCAGCGAGGCTGACGTAAAGTCCGCCCAGGCGGAGCATTCCGCACAGGAGGCGGAGAGCCAGAAGCAGAGCTTCATCAGCGACGCAGAGAACGCCGAGAGCAGGCTGCGGGAGTACTCCGACAGCCGTGAGGCGGCAAAGAAGCAGCTTGTGGAGATCGCAGAGC
>CAKSGA010000039.1 GCA_934454435.1 uncultured Oscillospiraceae bacterium
CCCAGGGAAACCCTGGGCAAAAAACTGATTACAAAAGCCTGCTTCGCAGGCAAAATTGACTTTTTCGACAAGCTGAATGGACTGCTGTATTATACGGCAGTCCATTTTGCGTGTTCTCTTTATTTTACTTTTTCTTTTTCTTGCTTACCGCAGCGCCGATTCCAATGCCTGCGGCTGCGAGAACTGCTGCGCCTATGCCTATCGCTGCGCCGACCGGGAAGCCTGCGTCAGACGAAGAGCCGGAGTCCGTGGAGTTTCCGCCGGGCTGCTCAGAAGTGCCGGGGACCTCACTTGTAGATGCTTCGCTGGTGGGCTTGATGTCTGCCTGGTCGGCAGTGTGGTCGGGCTGCTTTGCGGTGTAGACCGTTCCGCCGGTGATCTCTGCGCTGTCAACGTTATAATTGCCGTCAACCACAGTCACAGAGAGAGTGTGTGCACCGTCCTCAAGGCCGTTCACGAAGAAGTTCGCCTTGCGGACGCTGTTCTTGCTGAAGGTGTGCTCCTGTGCGTCACCGCCGTCAATGGACCAGCTTATGGTCGCACCGTTTCCGCCGCCGGTGAGTGCAATGCCAGTTCCGGTGAAGTCAACAGTGAACGAAGCGCCGGCCTTGCCGCTGGAAAGAGTGCGCTTGTAGTTCTTGTAGCTGGACATGGTTTCGTGATCCCACTCGCCGGAGTAGCTGAACGCAAGAGCGGTGTTGTCCATGCGTGTGACATAGGTGCTTCCGCCTTCTGCGGGAGCTATCACAAGGTCATCAAAGGAATTATTGTTGAATGAGGAGTAGAACGCAGCCCTGCCTGCGCCGAGCACTGTGCCGTCTGCGGTGTACTCGCAGAGAAGCTCGTCATTAGCCCAGCATCGTACCACATTCCCGACTGCTTCGATCCTGAGCGTAACGGGTGCGGAGGTGTCAGCTGAGGTCATACCGCTCTGGAGAACATTGCTGTTTTCCCACAGGCTCCAGCTTCCGCTTTCGGTGAGCTTTACCCAGTAGCCGCTTGCTCCGGCGTTGCCCTGGGTGTAGCGGAGCCCCACGCCGGCGTAGTTGTTATCCTTGTCGTCAGAGGGAGCGAATTCCACCTTGGCAGAAACACTGTAGTCGTACCAGCGGTCATCGCCGAAATTGGTGGTCGGGTCGGGAGTCCAGCCCCATTCCTTTGCCTTGAGCTCAGGGGTGATCTGCTGAACTACCTTGCCGTTGTTTACCTCAAATGCGCCGCCCTCGTCAGTGGTGTATCTCGGGGCGTTTCCACGGGAGGAGAGGAAGTCCTCGGGATAGTCGGCGTATTCGTAGTCGTCAGTGTAGGGGAGCTCAAGAATGGTGCGCTGCTCCGGTGTGCTCTGGTGATACTCCGCCGGGGTGAGCTCCACAGTGGAGGCGGTGATTATCGAGTAGGGCTTGACGGTCACGGAATATGTGTAGGTCCCGCCGTTTTCCTCCGGGGTTATCTCGCCGATGTTCTTGAAGTAGTTCTCGTCATAAGAACCTCCATCGGGTCCCCGGGTCTCCCAGAGGTTGATCTTCTTGCCGGCTGCGTCAAGGTCAGATACGGTGAAATCGTAGGTTATGGGCTCTGCGGTGGTGTTGGTTATTACAGTGGTGTAGTCGGACTTATCCGGGCTGCACAGTGTGATGTAGCTGTATTTTGCGTCAACTATCGCATGACCGTCACCGCCGGGAACGCCGTCCGCATAGCAGGCGTCGTCAATGAAGTTCCAGCCCTTGTCGATGAACTGTGTGAACTGGAGCATAACGTAGAAACCGCTGTCCAGTGTGTAGTAACCGCTCCAGGGGTCGCAGGCGTTGATGAACTGCTTCTGGCAGTAGCACACGCCGTCATAGTATGCAGCGACCACCGGCTGGAACTGGCACAGGGTCATGCCGCCCTGGGGGTACATTGAGATGTAGCGGTTTGCGATGTCCAGTGCGCCGTTTATTCCGGTAAGACCGGAGTTGCCCTCGTCAAATCTCCAGGTGCCCTCTGAATAAGCCATCGGGGAGCTTCCCTCGCTGAACCAGAGCTCCTTGCCGTATTCCCGGGCAAGGGTCTGGGCGGGTTCGTTGGAGCTGCTGGTGTAGTGGCTTCCCAGAATGTCGATGTTGTCCGCAAGGCTGGTGTCGCCGTCCTTGATTTGCTTGAGCATTTCAGAAGCAGACTGCCAGGTGCAGACCTCCTCGCCGGCTACTATCTGTATCTTGGAGTAGTCGTAGGGGCAGTCCGTTTCGGACTTCAGGTGCTGGGAGAGGTACTTTATCCAGTCGTTGTCACGTCCACGCTCGTTCTGGGTCGCAGAAACATAGTCGAACTTGATACCATAGGTGGCATATGCAGCGTCAAGGGTCTCCTTGTACCACTTGTAGCGGGCTGCGTAGACATCCCCGGAGCTGCTTATCCACAGCGGCTCGCTCCACCACAGCATGTCAAGGGTGAGGTCGGGGTTGATGGACTTTGCGTCTGCGGCAATCTGGTAGCCGGCGCCACGGGTGACGTCCGCAGTTTCGTCCTCGGTGCGCTTTACAGAGGGCTCGGTACCGGAGGAAGAATTTACATCGGAGCCCATTTCGAGCTTCAGATGAGCGATCTCCAGACCCTGTTTGCCGAACATGTAGTTCATGATCTCCCAGTATGCCTCGGGATTTTCAGATTTGTAGTCCAGGAGCAGACGTGAGGAATTGTTACCGCTGACCATTCCCACGCCACGGTATAGCATGTTTTCCAGCGTGTTTGCGCTGTTTCCGCTGATGCTGATATTCATGGGCTGAGCCTCCTGTTCTGCGTATGCGGGCAGAATTACTGAATTAGCCGCAGCCGCTGCACATACCGCAGCCGCCGCTATCTTTTTGAGTTTCATTGAAACGCTCCTTTCAGGTACGCTTGTTATATTTACAGTATAGCGCACCTGAAAGTGTTTTTCAATCTCAAATATTTGACGCACTATCAAAATATGAACATCACAGTCTTGGCGAAAG
Organism: uncultured Oscillospiraceae bacterium; assembly: GCA_934454435.1. Taxonomy (GTDB): domain Bacteria; phylum Bacillota; class Clostridia; order Oscillospirales; family Ruminococcaceae; genus CAG-115. The sequence goes on from CAKSGA010000039.1 coordinate 2,973, forward strand.
CGTCCGCCAGACAGAGGGCGAAACGCCCTCGTACCTCCGGAATACCGTACCGAAGTAGGTCGGAGTGCTGTAACCCACCATCGCTGCGATCTCTGTTACAGGGACGTCCGTGGAGCTCAGCAGGCGCTTCGCTTCTGCGACCCGGCGAAGGGCGAGGTACTCCATCGGGCGCATTCCGCACTTCTGCCGGAACACCCTGCAAAAGTGCTGCATGGAAACTCCGCAGAGCTCTGCAAGCTCTTCCAGCGTGATGTCCCGGCTGAAGTTTTCGTCCATGAACCGCACCGCCGGATCTGTCAGGCTGACATCGCTGCGTGCCCCGGAAAACAACTGGGAACGCACTTCCAGAAGATATTCGTACACCAGCACGGAGCAGCGTTCGCCGCCGGAAAGAGGGTCGGCGGCTGCGGACAATATCCTGCTGAATATCTGTTCGCAGGCGGAAAGGTCAGCAGCGCTGCGTTCATGCCATGCGCCGAACCCCATTTCCGTCAGCAGCTCCCGCAGGTGAGCGCCCCGGAACACGACCCATGCGGTCTGCCACTCGCTGCTTTCCGGGAAGTATTCGTGTGGGACTCCCGGGGTAAGAAAGAACAGGCTGCCCGGGGTCTGGGGGAGTTCCCTGCCGTCCACCCGTAGCACTCCGCTGCCGCTTTTCGTGAACAATATCTGGCAGGACACCAGACCCTCCGGCCGGACCACGTGGTACTCAGGGTCAGAGATACCCGCACCGGACAGGTAGAACGGCAGATGGGTCTGCGCCGCAAGCACAGGATATATGCTGTTGTACATTAGTATCACCTCTGTCAATATTTTAGCATAAACCTGTGTGAAAAGTCAAGAAAAAACCCCGGCAGGATATGCCGGGATGAGACCGTCGAAAAATCCCCGTTGGGGCTTTTCCGCCGAACCAATCCACTGGCATGACAAGTCATGCCTTACGCATTTTGCTATAGCAAAATGCGCACTGCCCGCACTCATTGTCGGCATAGCCGACAATTCGCACAGTTGTGCGGATAGAAGTGTTTTTTGCCCAGGGAAACCCTGGGCAAAAAACTGATTACAAAAGCCTGCTTCGCAGGCAAAATTGACTTTTTCGACAAGCTGACCCCGGCAGGATATGCCGGGCTCGTGTATGTAAAACAATTCTATGTCAGACCTCGATATGCAGGTTTTCAGCGAACGCAGAGAACAGCTCCACCAGGGCTTTCGGGGTGCCGGGGCAGTGCTCTGTGATGAGCTCAAGTGCCTGTTCTCCGGGAATGGCTTCACGTATCTCCGCAAGACCCTGTACATTGTCGCCGATAGCTACCTTTGCGTGGGCGAGCCCGCCGGCGGCTATTTCAGAGGCTATCGCAGCCCCGCCGATGGAGTACGCTCCGACCGCAAGTCCACCCATGGCGAAGAAACCGAAAGCAGCTCCGCCGAGTGCCACTGCTCCCGCAGACACTGCGCCGAATGCCAGCATCCCCGCCGCAAGCGAGCCGAACGCCAGCAGACCAGCGCTGAGAAGTCCGAGCGAGAGCACTCCTACCGAGAGAAATCCCAGTGAAACGACCCCGACAGCCTTGTTTCCGATCGCAATGATACCCCTGGCGGTCCTCCTGCCAAAACCGATGTTCACGTGCACCAGCGGAACGCCGTGAAATGTCCGGCTGCTTTTGTACTCATATGAGAAAGTGCCTGGTTCCTTGTTTTCCTGAAATTCGCCGGGCTGCGATGTTCCTTTAATGAGCTCGTCTGTGGAAACATCAAACAGGTCGCTTATCGCTGCGAGCTTTTCCATTTCCGGGGTCGTCTGACCGAGCTCCCACTTTGAGATGGTCTGGCGGGTCACACCGAGCTTTTCGCCGAGCTGCTCCTGGGACATGCCGTGGGCACGCCGCAGCTCCATAAGTTTCTGAGAAAAATTCATAATAATTACCTCTTTTCTGGTTAAGTATGTAACATAATTTTACCACAGCTTCGCCCGAATGTCTACCAATTTCGGCTGGAAATCTGTCAACAGAACTTAACATCGGCTCTGTTATGCGGTTTGACTGGCGTGGAACTTTCTGGTGAAATTTTACCCGCCACAGGAAAATACACTTGATTTTTATTGAAATATGTGGTATATTATAGTTAGCGGGAATTCATATTAATAGGATCATGACAATTTTCACGGAGGTAAAAAATGTCCGTTAATCTTCAGAAAGGTCAGAAGGTAGACCTTACCAAAGGCAATACAGGCTTAAAGACAATACTTGTCGGACTTGGCTGGGACGAGGCTCCCAGGAAGTTCTCACTTTTCTCAAAGCACCAGGACATCGACTGTGACGCTTCCGCACTGCTGATAAGCGCACAGACGGGCAAGCTCAACGGCCCTATCGACGTTGTATATTTCGGCAACCTGACCCACCAGACCGGCGCAGTCCACCACATGGGCGACAATCTGACCGGAGCAGGCGACGGCGATGATGAGCAGATACTGGTGGAGCTCCCAAAGCTCGGCAGTGCCTATTCAAAGATCGTTTTTACTGTAAACATCTACCAGGCCATGCAGCGCAAGCAGCATTTCGGCATGATAAAGAATGCGTTCATAAGACTGGTCGATGCAGACAAGGGCATAGAGCTGTGCAAGTATAATCTCTCTGAAAACTATGACGGAAAGACTGCAATGATCTTCGGTGAGATCTATCTGTACAACGGAGAGTGGAAATTCAATGCTATCGGCGAGCCTACTAATGACAACAGCATTTCAGAGCTTGCCGCAAGATATCAGCGCTGATTTTAAGGAGGAATTCATTATGACAAAGAAGCTCGTAGTAATTGCAGGTATCGTTGGACTGGCAGCTATCGCAGCCGCTGGCGTGGCTTTCTTCCTCACAAGGAACAAGGCTATAAGTGAGTGCCTGGAAGCAGACGAAGACGACGAGATCTGAGAACACAGGGCTGTCGATAAAGGCACATCTGCGTCGTCACTCCCCACTGCGACAGGCACAAAGCCTAGTTGCAGTGGGGGTTCCTAGCATCTGCACCTTTCTCGGCAGCCTGGGATAGATACTTTTTCAACAAGCTGACAGGGTTGTTAAGCAGCCCTGTGCTTATTTATATAATTTTATATAATAAGGTAGGACAAAAGTCATGGCAAAGGAAAAAGAGATCAAGACCAACGCAATGCGAATGCTGGATAAGCTGAAGCTGCCGTACAAGGTCCACACGTATGAGTGCGAAGAGTTCATAGACGGCGTTCACATCGCCGAACTCCTCGGCGAGGACTGCGACAGCTGCCTCAAGACCCTTGTGACCAGGGGCAAGAGCGGAAACTATTACGTGTTCGCTCTCCCCGTGGATAAGGAGCTCGACATGAAGAAGTGCGCCAGGGCGGTCGGAGAGAAGTCACTGGAGATGGTGCATGTCAAGGATATCAACGCAGTCACCGGCTACATACGTGGCGGCTGTACTCCCATCGGCATGAAGAAGCAGTACAAGACAGTCATTCACAAGACTGCGCTGGATTTTGAACGCATAATCGTAAGCGGCGGAAAGCTCGGCACCCAGCTGGAGCTCACGCCCCAGGATCTTGCAAAGGCATGTCAGGCAGTCTTTGAGGATATCATCGCTGAATAACGTATCAGGCAGCCCTCCGGAGAAACCGGGGGCTGTTTTTGTATCCGACCACGGTTGAAAAACAGCATTTTCAGACGGGTGTCCATTAGTTAAATGTTTCAAAATATCTATTGACATAACGAGGTTTTTAGGTTATAATTATCTATGAACAGGCTATTTTGTTGTAAAATCTTTACAGGGCCTGCGGGGATCTCAGAACAGTATCTCACCGATGTGTGAAGTGTATTTCTGCCGGTTTACGGCAAAACAGGAGGTCAATAATGTCAGATTACATCAGAAGGCTGCCGGTATACCTGCTGCTCGACTGCTCAGGCTCTATGTCCGGTGAACCCATTGAGGCGGTAAAGCAGGGCATAAAGGCTCTGCTCAGCGAGCTCAAGGGCGACCCTCAGGCGCTGGAGACTGCTTGCCTTTCAGTTATAACGTTCAACAGTACTGCACGGCAGATCTCCCCACTGACGGAGCTCATGCTCTTCAAGGAGCCGGAGCTCACTGCGGGTGGCGCAACTGCCCTCGGCGGTGCCCTTACCGTACTTGCAGACTGCATCAGGAACGAGGTGCGCACCTCCACGCCCACTCAGAAGGGAGACTGGAAGCCGCTGGTGTTCCTGCTGACGGACGGTACTCCCACGGATAACCTTGACGACGGCATCGAAGCGCTCAGACAGGTATCTACCAGCAACATTATAGCATGTGCTGCGGGAGCTAATGCAAATACCAACACCCTCCGCAAGATAACAAGCAACGTCCTGATGATGAACAACCTCACCGCAGGTGACATGGCTGCGTTCTTCGCATGGGTGTCAGGTTCCATCAAGGCTACCTCCAAGAGCATTGACGCAAAGCCCGGAGAGGCTGTTCAGCTTCCGCCTCCTCCCCAGGGATTTGCGATCGTTCCATGATGATATATGATCTTTGAAGATAACATTGAGCCGGAGGTTCCGGCAGAGCCCCCGGAGGAAGATCCCGCAGTCACTCCGGAAGCGGAGAACACGGCGGAGCCGGAAAAGACAGCACACATGTCCGACAACGAGGTCATGCGGCATACGGCGTCACTGTGGCGGTACCGGACCGTCGTGGAGGACGGAACGGAGCTTCACACCGAGTACCACTGCAAGCACACAACGACCGGGCTCGGAGAGATCATAGGTGCCCGGGTGCGTGGCAAGAAGCACAAGCACGAGGGTACCAACTGCGACGACTGGTTCGAGAGCGCCGTGTCCGAGGGCTGCTTTATCACTGTAGTGGCTGATGGAGCGGGCTCCAAGCGTCTTTCGAGGATCGGCGCCCGGGTAAGCTGCGAGGCTGCGGTGGAGTACCTCAAAGGCGCAGTGTCAGAGGCGTTCAGCTCTGACAAGGGGCTGAGGGCAAAGCTCGCCGGCGATATGTCCGGGGAGGAGTTCCTTGGCGCATGCGGCCAGTTTGCGGCGATCATACGGCACTCTGCGGAAGCGGCGTTTGACGCTGTGATACGGAAGCTCAGCGACCTGTATTCCGATAAGAACTACATCTCAGCCCTTGGCAGAAATCCAACGCTCGCCGATATGGGAAGCACTTTCCTGGCGGCGGTGGCGGTTCCGCTGGAGGTGAACGGTGAGAAGCAGCGGTTCGTTGTTACCCTGCAGATAGGCGATGGCTGCATTTGTGCGATAGATTCCGGCGCCGGCCATGACGGCTGTTTCAGGCTGCTAGGCGAGGCTGACAGCGGCGCATACTCCGGTGAAACGGAATTCCTTTCTGAAAAGGCGGTGGCTGAGGGCGCAATTGCCCGCAGGATCCGCATAAGCCGGGGCAGATCAGACATATTAATGCTGATGAGCGACGGTGTTGCAGACGACTATTTCCCTGCACAGCCCATGATGAAGCGGCTTTACCTTGATCTGCTGCTGAACGGTATCATTCCGATGAAGGGTATCGTTCCGAAGCGCAGCGAGCCCGCTCCGCTGAGGTTCCCGTCAGTGACTCCGGAGCAGGAGCCCGTGGCGGTACAGTATGCGAAGCAGCTGCTGCCGGAGAACTCGGACGAGGCGGTAAACGAGCTCTGGGACAAACGGGACGCTATTGCGCAGTACTCTCTGGCGGCGTGGGGGGAAACCCTCGGCGACAGCCCGGAGAAGCGTCTGCAGCTCTGGCTGGATAATTACAACGAGCGTGGCAGCTTTGACGACCGCACTCTTGTGGTTATGAGATTTGACAAATAGTGATCTTTCTTGGCGATATAACAGTTTGTATTATAATTGGCGGGTCATACCGATAAGTCATTAACGGTCGGAATAAACGCTGAAATGTTGGGTTTTGGTGTGATTTCTGATACTCAGAGTAATTAGACTATAAGATATAACTGACTGTATGCAATGATTACACTACAAATTGTATAATGCCATCAGATATAACGGAAAGTAAAGTGAAGGGCTGGTGAAAGTGTGAACAGCGGCGACATTGTGACTGCAACTCTTGAGGGCGGCGGGACTATACAGTTCGTATATGACGCAAATGCTCCAAGGGGCGGAATGAAACACACGTTCTTCACTCCGGACAGGAAATACGCCGTACAGTTCTTCAACGACCCGATGGACGGGATAAATCCCGAGATACAGGACCGTATCCGCATGATAGTCGGAGCGTACAATCCCACCGTTTCTGAGCAGAACGGCGGAGCCCTCGGCAATACGGAAAAGACGGCGGAGTACTTCCGCAGCCGTTTCTGCTGGCCGGTGGCTATCGTCAGCAGCCCGGAATTCGGGATAGTCTGCCCGACGTATCCCCAGAGATTTTTTTTCGGGGAGGGTGCTTCCACAGTCGGCCTGAACCTGAAGGGCAAGGACAAGAAAAGCAACTGGTTCACCGGCAGGAACAGGAAGTACATAAGTCCCGGCGAGCTCGGCGACTTCCGCACGATGCTCAGCGCAGCGATATGCCTGTCACGGAGCGTCAGGAGAATGCACCAGGCGGGGCTTGCACACTCAGATCTTTCCTGCAACAACGTGCTGATCGACCCCAAATCCGGCAGCACGGTGGTAATTGATATAGACTCGCTCGTGGTCCCGGGGAAATATCCCCCGGAGGTCTGCGGGACCAAGGGGTACATCGCCCCGGAGGTCATTGCGACCATGGAGTTCGACTCGGGCGACCCCCGGCGGCGTCTGCCGTGCGTTTTGACGGATCTGCACGCATTGCCGGTCCTAATTTATGAGTACCTGTTTCTCCGGCACCCGCTGGAGGGACCAAAGGTATACAGCACAGCCTCGGCGGAAGAGGACGATTTCCTCGGAATGGGACCGATGGCTACATTTATCGAAAACCCCACGGACAGGAGCAACCGTCCGCCGGACCTCGGAGTTACGATACAGTCGCTTTCAAGGGGACTTGAACAGCTGTTTCTCCGGGCGTTCGTGGACGGACTGCACGAGCCCTCCGAGCGCCCTACGGCGATGGAGTGGGAGCGTGAACTGCTGCGGGCGTGGGACAGACTTGTGCGGTGCGAAAATCCGCACTGCGAGAAGAAATGGTTCATTCTCAGAGATGAGAACGAGCCAGTATGCCCCTTCTGCAAAACAAGAGTTAGGGACAGGATCATCAGGCTCACACTGAAGAGCGAGATGAGGGGCAAAAAGGGTATGTACCGTGACAGCGGGGAACTGATCGCCTATGACCAGATGCCGCTTTATGACTGGCATATCCTTTCCAATGTCCATAACGATGAAAAGGCGGGCACCGAAATGCGTGCATATATCTGCAAGCACAGAGGGATGTGGCTGCTCGTCAACAATGGCGTCGGGGGAATGACCTCCCCGACAGGAAGGCTGGTCCCGAAAGGGCAGGCCGTCGAGCTCCGTGACGGGGCCGTATTCCGCATGACTGACCGTGAAAACGGGCTGCTGTGTGAAGTTTCGGTTTACTGACGGCTCGAGAGAGGAATGGATTATGAAGCAGTTTGGTTTAACAGACAGTCAGGCTGAGGAGTCCCGCAAGAAATACGGCGACAACAGTATGACGGAACAGGCTTCCGAGAGCTTCTGGGATAAGCTCAAGGGCAATCTCGGCGACCCGATGATAAAGATACTCATCGTGGCGCTGCTTATCAATATCGTACTGTCCATACTTGGCGGCGTCGGCGTTATCAGGGAAGGCGCCCCCGAATGGTATGAGCCTATAGGAATTTTCATCGCCATCGCACTGGCAACGCTGGTGTCCACTTTCTCTGAGTATAGGAACGAGAATGCGTTCCAGAAGCTCCAGGAAGAGGCTTCACGCATCATGTGCAAGGTGTACCGCAACGGCGAAATAGCCGAGGTCGCTATAAATGATATCGTAGTCGGCGACGCTATCCTGCTCCAGTCCGGAGACAAGGTGCCCGCTGACGGTATCATCATCGACGGTGACATCAAGGTCGATCAGTCAGTGCTCAACGGCGAGAGCCGTGAGGCTAAGAAGGTCGCAGTCCCCGAGGGCTGGACCGACACTGACGAGAGCCTGAATTTCGACAACGAGCACAAGATATTCCGTGGCAGCGTGGTATGTTCCGGCAATGCCGTTATGGAAGTCACCGTGGTGGGTGATAAGTCCGTTTACGGTAAGATCGCAAGCGAGCTCCAGGTGGAAGACGACCGTGAAACTCCCCTTAAGCTCAAGCTCGGCAAGCTGGCTGACGGCATAAGCAAGTTCGGTTACATCGGCGGTATCGCCATCGCAATCGCAATGCTGGTAAAGACTCTGTTCATGGGCGAGGGCGGCATCGAGGCGTTCCTATTCGCTGAGGGCGTGTTCCAGTGGGCGGCTCTGCTGGAGGCTGTTATACAGTCCGTAATGCTGGCGGTAATAATCATCGTAATGGCAGTGCCCGAGGGACTTCCGCTGATGATCGCCATCGTTTCTGCACAGAACATGGGCAAGATGCTCAAGGATAACGTCCTTGTAAGAAAGGTAGCCGGTATTGAAACCGCTGGCTCCCTGAATATCCTGTTCTCCGATAAGACCGGAACCATCACCAAGGGCAAGCTGGAGGCTGTAACATTCATCAACGGCGCACTTCACGAGTCCAGGACCTTTGACGAGGTAGGAGGCAGGCTGAAGGACATTCTGTCCCTGTCTATCCACAAGAACACCCTGTCGGTGATCTCCGGCGAGGGCAAGGATATGAAGGTGATCGGCGGTAACGCTACCGAGCGTGCCATACTCGGCTTTGCGGCAGGAACTGTATGTTCTGCGAACGTAAAGGCAGTGGGAAATATCCCGTTCAATTCGACCAATAAGTACTCCGCTACCCAGGTGACCGGCGACTATGACCTGTCCCTCATCAAGGGCGCACCGGAGAAGATACTCCAGCGCTGCTCCTATTATTGGGACGAGAACGGAGATAAGCAGCCGTTCAATATGACTGAGCTCAACAAGCAGATAGACGAGCTTGCAAACCGTGCCATACGTGTGCTCGCCATCGCCACCAGTGAGGACGCTCTCGGCGAGGAAGCCCTCCCTGACAGCAACAACTGGACCCTGGTAGGCGTTGTAGGTATCCGTGACGAGGTACGTCCGGAGTCCGTAACGGCTATCCGTGAGGTAAAGGGCGCAGGCGTGCAGGTGGTCATGATCACCGGCGACCGCAAGGAGACCGCAGTGGCTATCGCAAAGGACGCAGGCCTGCTGGAGAAGGACAGCGACATCGTGCTGACCTCCGATGAGCTTGCAAAGCTCTCTGACGATGAGATCAAGAAGATGATGCCTGACATCAGGGTCATAGCAAGAGCGCTCCCCTCCGACAAGAGCCGCCTGGTACGCATTGCGCAGGAGCTCAATCTTGTTGCCGGAATGACCGGCGACGGCGTGAACGACTCCCCGGCGCTGAAGAAAGCGGACGTCGGCTTTGCAATGGGCGGCGGCACCGAGGTCGCAAAGGAAGCCAGCGACATCGTTATCCTGGACGACAACTTCAACTCCATCGACAAGGCTATCCTGTACGGACGAACCATCTTCAACTCCATCAGGAAGTTCATCGTATTCCAGCTGACCATCAATGTTTCGGCAGTGCTTATCAGCTTCATCTGCCCGCTTCTCGGACTTAACAACCCGCTCTCCGTTATCCAGATACTCTGGGTAAACCTGGTAATGGACACCCTGGCAGCTCTGGCGTTCGGCGGCGAGCCGGCTCTCTCCCGCTTCATGCACGAGAAGCCCAAGCGCAGGGACGAGCACATCATCAGCAAGAACATGATGTCCCAGATAATCACCGGCGCAGCGTGGACGTTTATTCTCGGTCTGTTCCTGCTGCTTGAGATAGGCTCTACAACGACCTATGAGATCACCACGACCAACGACGACGGTACCACCGTAGTTTCCGAGCAGGTCTATAAGAACACCCTGTTTGAGGAACTCAACATCATCGACACCGCAGTGCCTGTCGTAAAGGACAATCAGGAGATAACCGCCGTTACCATCAACAAGGGCACACCCGATGAACATGCTGACGTGCTTCCGATAGTGAACCCCGATGGCGGCTATTTCAAAATGATAGGCTATCACGCATATCTGCATACGCTGTTCTTCGCATTCTTCATCTTCATTGCGGTGTTCAACGGCTTCAATGCACGTACTGACAAGCTCAACCTGTTCGACAATATCGGCAGGAACAAGGGCTTCCTGACCGTATTCGGTGCTATCGCTGTGGTACAGATACTCATGACCTACCTCGGCGGAGCTATTCTTGACGGCTATGGTCTGAACCTTGTAGAGTGGCTTCTGGTACTCGGCATGGGCATTTCAATAATCCCGATAGACCTTATCAGAAAGGCTATCGCAAAGGCAGCAGGAAAGTAAAAGCATGACCGGGGCGCTGTGTCCGCAGCGCTTCCGGATATGATTTCAAGGAGGAAAACAAAATGGCAGTTAATCTTTCTAAGGGTCAGAGAGTAAGTCTTGACAAGTCCGTAACACTGGCAAGAATAGGTCTTGGCTGGGACACCAACAAGTACGACGGCGGCTACGATTTCGACCTTGATGCAAGCGTGTTCCTTCTGGGGGCAAACGGCAAGGTGCTCCGTGACGAGGACTTTGTATTCTATAACAACCTTAACGGCAGGAACGGCGCAGTAGTACACACCGGTGACAACCGCACCGGCGAGGGCGAGGGCGACGATGAGGCTATCATCATCGATTTCACAAAGATCCCCCCGGAGATCGAGAAGATCGCAGTTACAGTAACAATATTTGATGCTGCTCAGCGTAATCAGAACTTCGGTCAGGTTTCCAACGCATTCGTAAGGGTAGTCAAGATAGACTCCCCCGATGACGTGAATGGCGAAGAGGTCATCCACTTCGACCTGATGGAGGAGTTCTCCATTGAAACGGCGCTGGTAGTATGCGAGATCTACCGTTATAACGGCGACTGGAAGTTCAACGCAGTCGCAGCCGGCTACCAGGGCGGACTTGAAGCGCTCTGCCGTGCATACGGCGTAAACGTCTGACAGACGATAAGACTTTTCCGGAGGGGGCAGCGGTTTGGCAGGTTCGATCTATGACATAATAGCGGCAACGCCGACCGGCGGAACTGCGGCGCTCCCGGCGGGAGAATTCGAGGGTCCCGTGATGATCGGCAGAGCCATGCGGCTGACCGGCAGCAATACCACGGTCTGGGCACGTCACGGCAGCGTGATAGACGTCCAGACCCCCGGGGTGTCGCTGGAGGGGCTCCGGGTGGAGATAACCGAGGGCGACCAGTCAGAAACGGCGATATCTGCAAAGTACCCGGTAAATGTCAGCAATGTGGAGGTGCTCGGCACTGTGAGCGGCTTCGGCTGCGAGGACGGCACGGTCGAGATACCCCGTACCCTGGCACTTGGGGAGCTTTCTCCGCAGGAGGACAACACGTTCCGCATGACCGTGGATATCCCGGCGGAGGCTGAGATAGTCTGCACCCAGGGTGGTGTAAGGTTCAGCCCTGAGAAGCTCCCGGCAGGGAGGAGCGAGGTCTGTATCACCGTGGCAGCTCCCGGAACCCCGGGGCTGATATACACGGAGGTCCTGCTAGTTTCCGGGTTCCGCAGGAGGATATACCTCAGCGGAAGGTTCACGGCAGGGGCTCCGGCGGTGAGAGATAAAGTCATATTCATGGCGGAGGAGGTCCGCAGGTCTGCCCCGGTGCAGGCGGAAGCGGCTCCGGCGGGCGTTCCGGGTTCAGTCCCGGTGTTCGGGAGCGGAGGGGAAGCTGCTGCGCTGAATGTGCAGGAAAGCTCCGGTTCGGTGCTTCCGGGCGGTATCGCAAGGAATACTCCCGTACATGATGAAGATGTACCCGCAGGCGCAGTCACGGCGGACAACAACGCCGCAGCGCAGGTCCTGCGAAGAGGCCAGCGGCTGCCGCTGTCAAAGGTGGGAAGCTGCTTTTCGATGTACCTTACCGGCGTGAAGCTCGGGGACGTGGACATAGACCCCTATGTGTTCATGCTCAATGAGAATGAGAAAAGCATAGGCGACGGCGGTCTGGTGTTTTTCGGCAACGAAAGGTCACCGGACGGTGCCGTGAGCTATGACAGCGAGGACGGCCACATTACTGTGGATACGCAGAAGCTGTCGCCTGCCGTGAAGCGTATCGTGGCGGCGTATTCGGTCTACTCCGGGGACTCCCGCAAGAACTTTTCCCGGGTGAAGGACCCTATCCTGTCGCTGTATGTTCAGGGCAGGGAGTGCGTCAGCTTCCCTGTAGACGGGCTTACGAACGAGATAACTATAGTTGCGATGGAGATGTACATATACAAGGGCGAGTGGCGCATTTCGGCGGTGGGCTCGGGCTACCGGGACGGACTGGTGAAGCTGTGCAACCGCTTTGGCATTGAAGTCAGCAGCTGATAAATTTGAGAGGAATGGTCTGGCAGAATGGCTCCTGTAGGATTTACACGATATATCGGTTATGATAACGCCGATGTCTTTAAGAATAAGCTGATAGAGAGCTACGCTGCAGCAAAGAAGAACGGGCTTTTCTTCGAGGGCAGGCTGCCCATGGCTTCCACTACCGAGATAAGTGCGGCGGCTTCCTATGCGGCGGCAGACCTCAACGATGAACGCTCGGTGAAGTCCGGCGTACAGAGCTGGCTGTCCTCGCAGCGGCTTTCCTACAGCGCAGAGGTCATAACTCCGCTGCTGATGGAAGCTGTCAGAAACTGCGGTGCGAACGGCAAGAACACGTATTTCGTGCTTCTGTGCTGGCTCATGAAGTACCTGACGATAAAGCCGGCTTCGATTCTTTACATCGGCACAGGGACGCTCCGGGAGCTGTATTTTCTGCTTATCGCAGCGACCTGCGGGATCAGGGTCGATTATGTGTCCTATGGAATGGACGCTGATTTTGAGAAGTTCCCGCATAAGGATAAGGTCACTGTGGTAAAGGGCGCAATGAGTGGAATGCTGCAGATAGATTTCGCACATATCGACCTTTCAAAGGCGGCGCAGCTCTGCGAGATGAGAGCCTCCGCCGGGCAGGTGGAGGGAGTGGTGCAGCAGCTCAGGACCACGGCTGCGGGTATCTTCGAGGACCTGATGGTAGACCGCCGCACCCGTGTCGTGAAGAACGGCGGCGTGTATTCCGAGGACGGCGTGATACCGGTCTACTGCACGGCTCTGATAGGCTTTGACGAGGAAGCAGTGTACAACAACATGCTGCTGAATTTCAAGGAGGGCTTCGCAAAGAGCAGGAAGCAGCTCATATTCATCGAGAAGCCGCTGGAGAACCCCAACGCCGATGAGATACGCCAGCTTGGCAGCGTGAACCGCAGCAGCGTCACGACAATGATAGATGAGCTCGCACTGCTGATAAAGCTGAACGGCGACCCGGTGCGCACGGCTCTTGCCCAGACGGAGCTCAGGAAGCTGCTGAATTCGCTTTACGCCGGAAATCCTACGGTGGTGTACAACTATGGCAGCAAGTTCATTTCGTGGCTGTACCGCTGCACCCAGGCGAGGAAATATGCGGTGCAGTACGAGGATATTCCGCTGATACTTTATTACGGCGATATTTCGCAGTCGGAGCTGTATTTTCTGCATTTCATGTCCCGGGTCGGGTTTGACGTTATCTACATCACGCCGAACAAGCTGCTGCTGGATATCACGGTGGACAAGAACCTCGACAACAGGATGCAGATATTTCAGCTTCCCCAGACAAAGGACAGCGGGAGCTACCCCACCAAGTCGATAAAGATGAAGGTGAACACGGTGGCTTATTCCGCCGAGAGGGAGCTCGACACGATGCTGTACGGCGGCGACGCCGGAATATTCCGGGACTTCCAGTTCCCGAACAGCCAGACGGTGACGCTGCGTACAACGCTGGAGGAGATAGGCATTCTGTGGAAGCAGGAGGCGAGGTTCCGCCAGGGCTTTGCGACCTCAGGAAATCTTGTCACTGTGCCGAACATCTTTGCAAAGATAAGCGGCGTCAGGGACGGCAACGTTGGCGCTTACTGGGATGAGATACGTGAACGGCTCACGCCGGAAACGATACTCCGCATAAAGGACAGCAATTCCGCTCAGCAGGGGAGTTTAGACCTCTCAGCGTACCGCAGCTTCTACCGCAACGGCCAGATCGACACGGAGCGGCTGAAAACATCGTCACTGAACAGATACAGCTACCTGCCGGACAGAATACAGGACATGCTGCTGTTCAAGCTGCAGGAAGCAATAGACAGCAAGTTCCTGAAGCTCACGGGGGACGAGCTGATGTGCTCGGTGATGCACTTCGGCCTGAACCTTGACAGGGAGTTCATGAAGCTGCTGCAGAGCTTCGATTTCACAAAACAGCTGCCCAAGCTGATATGGATAGACGCAGTGGAGCAGACCTTCTCGCTGGAGGAGTGCATTCAGCTCGTTCTGTGCAACCTTATCGGCTTTGACATACTGATCTATACCCCGACGGGGTACAAGAACCTCGAAACGTTCGTTACAAACGACGCATTCGAGGAGCATACACTAAATGAGTTCCAGTACAATCTGGAGGTGCCGAAGTTCAAAATACCCTCCGAAGCCAGAAACAGCGGAATATTCGGCAAGCTGTTCAGGAAAGGATAAGAATTATGGGATTACAGTTCACACCAGGCGCACAGTTACAGCCCCAGACACAGCCCGAGACTGCTCCGGCAGTTGTTACGGCTAAGACTCCGGACGAGGTCGCACTTGACGTACAGATCGAGGAGGCAAAGAACTACAATATCGTTGTTGAGACCGAGAAGATCAAGCAGGAGCTCGCCACCAGCGCTGACATCGACAAGCTGGTAAGCACCATCAACCTGAACGACTCCAACACCATCGTAAAGTTCGGTGCAGAGGCGGCTGAGGAGATCTCCAAGGCTTCCGACCAGGTGCTCAATTCCATGACCATCGACCAGGTCAACGACACCGGCGTTATGCTCAAGGAGCTCGCAAAGATCATGGAGCGCTTCGACATCAACGAGATCAAGGACGAGAAGCCGGGCCTTTTCGGCAACCTGAAGAAGAAGCTGGAGAAGATCATCGGCAAGTACGAAACCATGGGCAGCGATGTTGACAAGATCTACGTACAGCTCAAGAAGTACGAAAAGGAGATCGGCGACGCCAACACGAAGCTCGACAACATGTACGACGCAAACCTCGGCTATTATCAGGAGCTTGTGAAGTATATCATGGCAGGCGAGCAGGCAGTCAAGGAGCTCGACCAGTATATCGCAGAATACACAGCAAAGGTAGAGGCTAACCCCGACGACGGCACTATCCGCATGGATCTCTCAAACCTGACCCAGATGCGTGAGATACTCGACCAGAGAGTAATGGACCTCAAGGTAGCGGAGAATGTAGCTATCCAGACCGTCCCCATGCTCAAGACGATGGAGTATTCCAACCTGAACCTGGTGAGAAAGATCAACTCTGCGTTCATCATCACCATGCCGGTATTCAAGCAGGCACTGGCACAGGCTATCATGCTGAAGCGCCAGAAGATCATCGCAGACTCCATGCAGGCGCTTGACGAAAAGACCAACGAGATGCTCAAGAAGAACGCTCAGAACACAGTTGCACAGAGCAAGCAGATCGCCGCTATGGCTTCCGGTTCCTCCATCAAGGTAGAGACCCTCCAGGAGACCTGGACGACCATCGTCAATGGTATCGATGAGGTACAGGCTATCCAGAACCAGGCAAGAGAGAAGCGCAAGCAGGACGCTGTTGTCCTTGAGAATATCAAGGCTGACTACAAGAAGCGCATGAAGGCATAAAATCGGGCGACCGATAACGGCATACCTGACGTATCAAGCCACAGATGGCGGGCACCAGCCTGGCGTCTGTGGCTTGTGCTGCGTCAGGAGCATTTCCGTCAGGCCGGGATAGCTGATATTTTCGACAAGCTGAAGGGGCATTCCTGAAAATGTCCCTTTTTTGCTGCAAAGGGTGTTGACATAATCCATAAAAGAGTGTAAAATAAATATGTATGTGTTTATACTACTCCGGTAATGAATTCCGGGACCGAAAGGATAAATAAAATGGCAGTATTCAACTTTTCACCAGAGCTGGTGGAATTAAGCGAAAAGGCAATGGAGCTTTGCAGACCTCAGTTTGCTGAGCTTGACAGAATGGCTGACTTCAACGGTCAGCGTGTGCTGAAAGCGTTCATAGACAACCGTGTGAGCGATATCCACATGAAAGGTACCAATGGCTACGGCTACGGCGATGACGGCAGGGACAAGCTGGACGCCGTATTTGCACAGATACTCGGCGCCGAGGACGCCCTGGTGCGCCACAACTTCGTCAATGGCACACAGACCATCACTACGGCGCTGTTCGGCGTTCTGCGCCCGGGGGACCTGCTGCTGTCCGTCACCGGCGAGCCCTACGATACCATACAGGGCGTCATCAACGGCGAGGGCATTGGTTCCCTCAGGGACTTCGGCGTTAAGTTCGCCAAGGTGGACCTCCTGCCGGACGGTACGCCGGACTTCGAGGGCATAAGGAAAGCCGCCGGGGATTGCCGCATGGCGTATATCCAGCGCTCCAGGGGCTATTCCCTCAGACCATCCCTTGACGTTGACACCATCGGGAAGATATGCGACGCAGTCCGCAGCGTTAATAAGGACTGCGTGATATTCACTGACAACTGCTACGGTGAGCTCGTTGAAGAGCGTGAGCCCCTTGCAGTCGGCTCCGACCTTATCGCAGGAAGCCTTATAAAGAACCTCGGCGGCGGTATCGCCGAAACAGGCGGTTACATAGCCGGCAGGGCTGACCTCGTGGAGCAGTGCGCATTCCGGCTGACCACGCCCGGCACCGGGAAGGAGGTCGGCGCAAGCCTTAACCAGCTTCGTGGACTTTATCTCGGCATCTTCCATGCACCGGAGGCTGTTTGTGCGGCGCTCAAGACCGCAACTTTTGCAGCGGCGCTGTCGGAGCTCCTCGGGTTCGAGGCGTTCCCGAAGTACAACGAGAAGCGCACCGACATCATCGAAGCTCTGAAGCTCGGCGGTGAAAAGCAGCTCATCGCATTCTGCCAGGGAATTCAGGCGGGCTCGCCGGTGGACAGTTTTGCTTCTCCCGAGCCCTGGGATATGCCGGGCTACGACAGCCAGGTCATCATGGCTGCGGGAGCCTTCACCATGGGCGCTTCCATCGAGCTTTCAGCGGACGCCCCGCTGCGGGAGCCGTTCGCCGTATGGCTCCAGGGCGGACTGACCTTCCCCACCGGAAAGGCAGGTATCATGACAGCGGCACAGTACATGCTGGATAAGGGTCTTTGCACGATAAAGGAATGATAGGTTCTCAGACGGAACGACCGCCTGACTCAATGCCGAAAGGATAACGAAATGATAAAGAGCATGACCGGCTTCGGAAGAGGTCACAAGATACTTAACGGACGTGATATCACAGTTGAGATACGCTCGGTAAATCACAGGTACTATGAGTTCAGC
>CAKSGA010000040.1 GCA_934454435.1 uncultured Oscillospiraceae bacterium
AAGTAAGCCTGTGCATCGCCGGGCTCCATGCGGATCTCAACGGTATGCTCCGCAGAAGCGGTGTCATCGATGAGGTAGGAGGTCACGGGGTTGTCCCAGCCGTCAGACATGTTGGCGTCCACGGACTTCACCTTCTCACCGTCAACGTAGATATCAGCAGCGCCGTACTTGTCGCTGTTCTGAGCCTTGAACACCATCTCAAGAACGCTGCATGTCAGTGTGAACCTGATGGAGCCGCCGCTTGTTCCTTTGTACATCCAGCCGTTGTGGAAGCTGCTATGGGTGTCGTACTCCTTGAAGCCGTCAAGCTCCACGCCAGTCATGGTTTCACGGTCCATGAAATGCATGTTCATGTACTTTGCACTGAATACAGGATCGGGGAGCTCCTTGCTTACCTCGCCGACATTCTCGTCAACGGCGGCAAGCACCTTCTGGTAGTAGTTGTCCACGAAATCGGTTATGCACTTGTGACCATATGCGTTCGGGTGGGACTCATCATTGGAGTAGTCCTCCCAGGTCATTCTGCCTGCTTCTATCTCGGCGTATACGCTGTCAGGAACGCTTATCATAGGAAGCTCGTAGTTTGCACCGATCCGGGACATGTGCTCCTGGCAGGTGTAGCCTTCCTTCAGCACGGTGAACAGCAGCACGACTGCTATATCCTTGTCCTGGGTGAGAAGAGTGCGCACCAGGCTCTCATAAGCGTTCTTGTAGTCGCTCTCCTGGCCGTCATTCACGGCGAACTCAACGAACACGATATCCGGGTCTGCGGAGAGCACATCACGCTCCAGGCGGAGATTTCCCAGCAGGGATGGCGTTCCGCTTATGCCTGCGTTGACTCCGGTGACTGTGATGTCAGGGAAATATCCCTGGAGCAGGTCGGTACAGGTCTTTGCGTAGAACTCAGTGGTTCCGGCGTTGTAACCCTCTGTGATGGAGCCGCCTATGTACGCTGCGGTGATGTTCTCGCCGTTCTGCGCTTTCTTGAACACGTTCGCCATTCTGGTCATGTTGCCGGTGGAAAGCAGGGAGCGGTCCACCATCTTCTCATAGTCCGTGCGGGTGTCGTCAGCTTCCTGGGTCTGTTCCGGGCTCCCGGAGGTTACCGCTGCGGAGCTCTCTGCCGGTGCAGAGCTTTCAGCGGTAACCTGGCTCTCAGTGCCTGATGCCTGGCTCTCGCCGGCGGAGGAACTGTCAGCGGAAGAAGTATTCCCGCTGCACGCAGTGAATGTGAGCAGCATGGACGCCGCAAGTAAAACAGATAAGAGCTTTTTCATCAGATATCTCCTTAATTTTGTCAAAATAAAACGGGCACGCCGCCCATATCAATTATACAGTAATATACACTGGTTGTCAAGCCGTGACTTCAAAAAAGCAGAACGGCGCTGCAATTATCACAGCGCCGCATAAAATCCGGTAATGGATCAGCCGATTATGTGAATGTCCCTGAGTACCGGAAGAGCCTTTTCCTCGCCCTGGGCAGCGGAGATGATGCCGTAGATGAAACCTATGAAGCACACAAGTCCGCCCACACCGCTGATTATATAGCCAATGAATCTGATAACTGGAATGTTGCACAGAATAGCGGAAGCAGCGCCGATGACCGCTTCAAGGATGAACAGAAGCAGACCCTGGTTCGCATGGAACCTTGTGAATGAAGTGCCGCCAACGATCAGCGGGATCACAAAAAGCGGTCCGAAATAACTGAGTATACCAAATGCCTTTTCGTTAGAGTCCATAATAAAACCTCCTGGTGAACGCCGCAGCCGGAGCGCCACATTCTCCGGAACGGCTGACATATGCAGTACCACAGAATGGTACTAATAATATAATATAACAAAAGTCAGCGTTTGTCAACTTATTCAGCAAGTCATTCTTAAAATTATACGAAAAAGCTGAAAATCTGCCGCTTGTTCTCCAGAATATCATTAAATCTGTCCAAATACTCATATGGGTATTTAAGATTTGTGATACGCTGTATCCTGCCGGTGGTGCGGTCAACCAGCTTGGTGGAGGCCCCGGCGCCCACCGCAAGGATAGTCTGGAGCTCCTCCATTATGTAGGTGTTGTAGAGGCTCTCGGTGCCGGGTCTGGCATAGCCGGTGTTCTCCTGATTGTCGGCGGTGTTCTTCTGGCGGTAGAGGTAATACGGAACGTAACCGCACTCCGCCAGGCGCTTGTGGGCGTAGTCCACCATGCGCTCCGCTTCGCCGACCTCTGCGTCAGTGCCCGTGCGGAACAGCGCCGCCGCACGCTTCAGCGACAGGCTGTGCACCGTTATGTTCTCCGGGGAGAGCCCGCACACGGCCTCCAGGCTCGCTGCAAAGCTGTCGAAATCGTCCAGCGGCAGCCCGGCTATAAGGTCCATGTTTATGACCTCGAACCCGGTTTCCCGGGCCATCAGGAACGCCTGCTCCGTCTGTTCGCTGGTGTGCGCCCTGCCTATCGCTTTAAGCACCTCGTTGTTCATGGTCTGGGGATTTACACTGATGCGCCCTGCGCCGGCTTCCTTTATAGCCGCCAGCTTTTCGGGGGTTATCGTGTCGGGCCTGCCAGCCTCCACCGTGAATTCACGAACATGTGAGAGGTCAAAGCACTCCAGTGCCGCAAACAGGCGTCTGAGCTGCTCCGCAGACAGCACCGTCGGGGTTCCTCCGCCGAAATATATCGTATCGCAGGTGAGCCCCAGGTGGCGGGAGATGGTGGCAAGCTGACGCATCTCCTCCGTCATTCGCACCAGGTACTCGTCCAGACGTGCCGCCGCCTGGTTCACGGAATGCGACACGAAGCTGCAGTAGCTGCACCGGGTCGGGCAAAAAGGTATCGACACATACAGGCTGAACGAATTTGTGGGAATGCTGTCCTCCAGCGGCTTCTGGACCTGTTCTATGCGGCGTGCCACGGCGAGCTTCCTGGGGCTCACCAGCAGGGACTCCAGCGCCTGGGCGTCCGTCAGCTTCGACAGGACTTTCACCGGGCGCACCCCGGTAAGTATCCCCCAGGGGAGGTCACGTCCCGTATACTCCCGAAGAGCCTTGTACAGCAGCACGGACATCTCACGTTCCTGCTCCTTGTCCGTGGTCCCCTCCGGGACAGTGCGGCTCATGGCGTAGCGCTTCCCGCCGCATACCAGCTCCACCGAAAGCTCAATGCCGCCGGGGAACTCCTTCTTTTCCGTCAGGCAGAAGTCACCTGCGGCGTCCGCAGGGTCGGTGGAGAGCTTCAGCTCCATCGGCGGAAAAAAGTTCCTGTAAAGCCGCTCCAACTCATACTGAAACCTGTGATTACTGAAAATAAGTGTCATTCTTCTTGATCCTTTATTCTGGTGAAATACTCCGTCACGAACTCCGGGAAACGCTCCCGGGGCGCTGTAACTATTTTATCAGCGGCTATCCCCTGCCCGGTCATATCCTCCGGGAACACTGCGATATCCGCCGCATTCAGCATAGGTATATCCATAAGGCTGTCGCCGGCGCAGATCAGACCCCTGCCCGGAAAGAAACGCTCCGTCAGCCTGCGGACGGCTCCGCCCTTGCATATCCCGGCGGGTATGGCATAGACTTTCTGCCCGGTCGCAAAACAGTTTACAGCGTCCCCCGCCGCCCTTTCCAGCGCTTTCAGCGTGAATTCCGGCAGGGCGGACTTTGTGAACAGGAACAGACCGTCCACCATGCGTATTTCAAAGCAGCGGTGCGGGTCCTGCTCCAGCACCCGGCGGCAGGCACCGAGTTCCGCAGAGCAGCTTTCGGCGCATTTCCGGGAATGTTCTGACCACTCCGGATCAGGCTCGCCGTTTATCAGCAGAGAGCCGCCGTTGTCCACCAGTGCAAATTCCGGTGAAAAACCCGGTATCCTTATCCTGCGATACTGCTCGATGCTCCGGGTGGTGACCGGAATTATCCCAAGTCCCGGCAGCAGCTCTGCCTGTTTTCTGGTGACGCATGAGATCTCCGCTTCGCCCTTACGCTCCACCAGGATATCCCCGGGGCAGCGCTTCGCAGCGGAAAAAATCAGCGTGCCGTCCAGGTCTGAAAACAGCATGACTCCAGAGCCACGCTGGGTCAAGCGCAGCGTAACAAAATCAGACCCGTGAGTGCGCTCGTTTGAACGGGTCGATTTTGTTTGACCCAGCGTGCCTACAGAGCCACGCTGGGTCAAGCGCAGCGTAACAAAATCAGACCCGTGAGTTCGCCCGTTTGAACGGGTCGATTTTGTTTGACCCAGCGTGCCTCTATACATCACTCACAGCCTTTATCAGACCGCAGGCGTGGTAGTTGCGCAGAGGATACTCCCGCACCTCTACGCCCTTTTCCCGGGCGAGCTCCACCAGATGGCGGGTCATTGGGCTGTCGATATCCCGCAGAAGTATCAGCTCCGGGACACGGCGCAGCAGCACCCGGGTGGCCTCGCCGATACCTGGCTTGACCAGCCTGATATCCTCCACGCCGAAATGCTCTGCGATCTCCTGTGTTTCTGCATAGCCGCCGGCGGTTATCTGCGCAGGGAGCTCAGCGGGGCCGTAGGTCATCTCGCTCTCGATGGCATTTATAAAGTCATATGTGCGGTCGATGGGCTTGAACTCCCTGAAATACACTGCTCCATGGAAGTCCCCGGGTATCGGGGTTCGCCCGAGGATAGTCCTGCTGAAAAGCCCAGAAACCACGCTGTTAAGGCAGGCGCAGGGAATGAACAGATCGTCATGGGTCCCGCACAGTCTGCAAAGCCCTGCCGGGTCAGCGAGCACTGCGAGCTCGCACAGGCGGTCGAGCTTATCCCTGCCGACGCCGTATTCATAAAACGGGAACTCCTCCAGAGCCTGGCGCAGCGTGCGGGTTATCATGCCCTTGCCCGTCCAGCCGTCTATGAACTGTATGTTCTCAGCGGAATGCCTTGCCAGGATATAGTCCATGGCACGCCTGTCCACGCCCCTGCCGATGATTATGGAGATGGAATAGTGCGGCAGCGAAACGCCGTATTTCTTACGGATATAGCGCTTTATCAGCACGCCTGCGGGGGTACCGGCTCGTGCGAGGGAAATCAGCACGGCGTTTCTTCCCTTTTCCGCCCATATCGCCTCGGCAACGGTGCGCACGGCGTCCGCCACAGGCTTCGCCCAGAGTTTCAGGCCGTTCTCATATTCCCTCAGATACTCCTGCGAGGGCTCGTACTCCTGCGGGAGCAGCTCGCTGTAATGCCTTCCGCCCTGTATCAGCCTTTCACGCTCCTCAGGCGGGAGGGGCTGGAGCTTTCCGGTCATGTCCATAAGCAGCAGCTTCACATCGTCTGCTGAATAGCTTGTGGGAACTGTCCTGCTGCGCCAAAGCACGACCTTGAACTCGTCGCCACGTGCAGCTCCGCACAGTTCGCTGAGAGCCGCCGCCCCGGGACGTTCAGCGTCCGTCATGATTATGCTCAGGTCGCAGGGTGATGTGTTGTAGAGGTACACGGTGCGCTGCGGGTCGTACACGCTGTGGATGGCAGTCCTGTTGACGATGGGATAGGTCCCCGGCGCAGGAATTCCAAAACCCTTTCTCCGGCAGCTGAATGGCAGCATCGGGCTGCGTGTCGTGCAGTGGACCACCACCTTGCGGTACTTTTCCGAAAGGAATTTGCCAAGCAGCAGCGGCGGGTAACAGAATTCCTCGGTGCCTACCACCTCGACGGTCTCATCTTCTCCGCCAGGGTACTTGTCGGCGAGCTGTGCGCAGTACTTCTGGCATTCTGCGAGATACTGCTCAGCACTGACGCCGAGCCGGGGGTCAAGTATTGAGTTCCTGCGGAGCACGCTGGCAGGGCGGCGCACCAGTGGTTCACGGTCAGATGAGAAACTCTCCGGCATGAACGTGTTAGTCACCGCACCGCTGTCCGCCAGGACTACCGGCGTGATATCCGCTTCCCTGAGGGTATCAATGCTCTCGGCAGTGGCTGCAAGTCCCGCCGCATAAACACGGCAGTCCGGGGCAAGGCAGCCGTCAAGCGCCCTGACGAGGTTCACAGCGGTCCTGCCGGTGGTGAATTCATCGTCCACCAGTACCACCTGCTTCGCCCGGCGGAACATGTCCTCGTCCCGCACGCAGAGGTAGTGCTGCTTCGCATGGCTGTGGCTCTCCTCAAAGGTTATGGCTGTCGCCCAGTCCGGGAGCTTTTCCCGGGTGGTAGTCACGAAAAAACAGTCGTGGAACGAACCTGAAACAACGGCGCCTATCGCCGTGGCGGTCTCTGCGAATGCTATGACCACGGTAGGCTTGTCCGCCCTGCCGTCCTGCGCCGCTTTCCTGCCGAGCTCCTCGAACAGTTCAAGGGTGCTCACCGGGTCTGACGGAAAATGCTTTGCCTGCCTGGTGTTTACGAGTATATATTCCCGAGCCGGGTTGTTTTCACGCTTCGCAAGAAAGAGGTGCGAAACTGACGAACCGCTGCTAAGCTCCATATTTACCTCCCTTTCCACTACTGAAGTCACTTGAGTTCAACTACTGTAACGCCTGCTTCTCCCTCGCCGTATGCGCCCTGGCGGTAGCTCTTCACCGCAGGGTTGGTCTTGAGGGACTGCTGCACCGCCGCCCTGAGCGCTCCGGTGCCCTTTCCGTGAATGATCACGACTGTGCTGATACCGCTGAGCTGTGCACCGTCTATGAAGCGCTCCACCTCCATGACGCCCTCGTCGGACATCATGCCACGGATATCGAGCTCCATGCCGCCACGGCGGTTCATGTTAGATGTCACCTGTTTCCTGACGCTGCCGCCGACGGGCTTCGTCTGCTGCTTCTTCTTGTTCTCGACAAGGCGCAGGTTCTTCTGGTTGGTTTTTATCTTCATCATGCCGACCTGCACGTAGCATACGCCGGACATGTTCGGTACGGTCATGAGCACGCCCTCTTTCTTTGTGTCGGCGAGCATGACGGTGTCCCCTGCCCTGAGGGGCCTGGGAAGCACGTAGTTATCGAGATGGCGCTGTACCACTGGGTTTGCATCGTCCTGCATCTTATTCAGGGTGCTGTTGACCTTTCCCTTTGCGTTGCCGAGCCCCTGGCGGAGCGCCTCACGGTCCCTGGTCTTTTTGAGCTCCTCCAGCTCGTTGAGAAGCTGGTTGGAGCGGAAGCGTGTTTCCTCAACTATCGACTGTGCACGCTGGCGTGCGCTTTCGAGCTCCTTTTCCTTCTGCTGCTCCAGGTCGGAGAGCTTCTGCTTGAGCTCGCTCTCGGTCATTTTAGCGTTGCGCTCAGAAATGGCGGCGCTTTCACGCAGTGCCTCAAGCTCCTGGCGGGACTTCTCGAGGGCGTCCACTACCTGCTCGAAGCGCTGGTTTTCCGTGCTGACGAGCTCCTTTGCCCGGTCTATGAC
This sequence comes from uncultured Oscillospiraceae bacterium, assembly GCA_934454435.1. GTDB lineage: Bacteria > Bacillota > Clostridia > Oscillospirales > Ruminococcaceae > CAG-115. Next base: position 7,342 of record CAKSGA010000040.1, read on the forward strand.
GTCCTCGGGCATACCCAGTCTTTGTGAGATGGCGAAAGCGTTGGATTTGCCGGGGACCCCCACTACAAGGCGGTAGGTGGGCTTCAGCGTGTTGACGTCGAATTCGCAGGAAGCGTTCTCCACGCCCTCGGTCTGGAGGGCGTACATCTTGACCTCCTGATAATGAGTGGTAGCTGCGACCTTTGCGCCCTGTTCCCTGAGGGTACTGAGCACGGAAACTGCGAGCGCTGCGCCCTCCACGGGATCGGTGCCGCTGCCGAGCTCGTCTATCAGCACAAGGCTGCGGTCGTCCGCCATGCTGAGTATCTTAACGATGTTGACCATATGCGAACTGAAAGTGGAAAGGCTCTGCTCAATGCTCTGTTCATCGCCGATATCGACGTAGATACCGCCGAAAACACCTATCTCGGAGCCGTCCCCGGCGGGGATCATAAGACCGCACATGGTCATCAGGGTCAGCAGACCGATAGTCTTTATGGCAACGGTCTTACCACCGGTGTTCGGACCTGTTATCATCAGGCTGGAGTACGCCCCGCCGAGCTCCACGCTTATCGGCACAACGATGTTCTGGTCGATGAGCGGGTGGCGAGCCTGGTGTAAGGACACCCTGGGTTCAGACACGATGCGGGCAGCGGCTCCACGCATTTTTGCGCCGAGGTTTGCCTTAGCGAAGTACAGCTCCAGTATCTGAGCCACACGGAAATTGTTGGCGATGCTGTCGGCATTCTCTCCTACCTTGGCGGAGAGCTCCTGTGTGATGCGCTCTATCTCCGCCTGCTCCCGGGATTTAAGCACACGTATCTCGTTATTTGCCTCGACTACGCTCATGGGCTCGATGAAGAAAGTCTGCCCGGTGGCGGAAGTGTCGTGCACAAGACCTGCGACCTCGTTCTTGTATTCGCTGCGCACCGGCACGACATAGCGCCCGTCACGCATGGTGACGATGGCTTCCTGCAGGAATTTCTGCGTGGAGCGGCTCTTGATGAGCTTGTCGAGCTGCTCACGGATATTCATTCCCTGGCGGACTATGCGTTTTCTTATGGAAGCGAGCTCCGGGCTTGCAGCATCGGACATCTCCTCTTCGGAGATGATGCTTTCAGAAATACGCTGTTCAAGGTCCTTTATGGGATATAGTTCACGGAAGTAGTCGGAAAGGGAATTCTCCATGCTCTCGCACTGGCTGAACCAGTCGCAGAGCATGTTGGTTTCCCGCAGGATATCTGCAACGTCCAGCAGCTCCCGGAAGGACAGTGCCGAGCCGCTCTTTGAGCGCCGCAGCGAGAATGAAAGGTCCTTTATCTTGCGGAAACGGGGCGTGCCGAACTTTGCCGACAGCGTGAAAGCGTCGCTTGTCTTTTGCAGCTCGCTGCGTATCTCATTTTCATCGAAGGACGGTGAGAGCTTCAGCGCCTTGTCATGGCAGGCATCGCTGTAGGTCTGTTCTGCGAGGAGCTCCAGAATTTTGTCCAGCTCGAGCTTCTTATAATATTTATTCATTCTATCTCCTTTTATTACATCACGAATAAGCCGGGTCGGGACTTCGGATATACTGGCTGTAAGGGTCAAGCCAGTGATCCGTTACACACTTAAATTCATTATACCCCTAAAACCTGAAAATGTCAACTGAAAAAGCAACCCGACCTCCCTGACTCATGGTCACATCTAAAAACCGAACTGCACCGGTAAAAAAAGGCAATGAAAAAGATCCTCCTATGTAACAACAGAAGCCATAGGAAGATCTGGCTATTTCAAGAAAATACACAAAGACAAACCAAAACAGGCTTCTCTCATTACCAGAAGCCTGTTTGTCGCACGATTGCGCAGTTTGATCAGCCAATAATACACTGCTGATCAGCCGCATGTACCGGAAGCTGTCAGTACGGACGCTGTGAGCACTCCTCTGATAATGCCCGGCCGAGCCGAATCCGTCTTACACACGTTCGAGGATCATAGTGCCAAAGGCAATGACCAGACAGCCGTCTTCATTCACAGGTATCTCGGCGAACGGGTCCACAGTTTCTCCCAGGACTTCGCCCTCGACCTTGGTGTCATAGAAGAACTTTCCGTTCTCCTCTTTCCATGTGGTCTGTTCGATCGGCGCAAAGCCGTCCTCATCGATCACGGCGCCCTGCGATTTTGCCAATTCGAGCTTATCCTCAGGAACGCACATAAGCGTGTTCATAAAGCCATCCTCGGTAAATTCGATCCTGTTCGTGAGCATCATGATGATCTCGTCAGCGCAATCTCCCTCAGGCAGATTGTCCGGCGTGTATGACACTGTGCCGTCGGCAGTCGGGAACAATAATTCCTTGACTTTCCATTTTCCAATAATGTTCATTGTGACGCCTCCTTTAGTTAATATATGGTTCATTGATCCATCAAACGAGTTATGCCCACGGGTCCTCCGATTTCGGCGTGCGGACGCCGGTCAGCAGATACTGTTCCCACAGGAACCATTTACCATCAGAACCACGCTGACGCAGCTTTATCGGCCGTGGTGAATCCGCCCCGCCGCAGGGAATAAAGAGCTTCATGTAGCCAGGTTCCTGACCGGATACGTGATTTGACTCTATAACGATCGTGTAAGGCTGTGCAGGAGTATAGTTGTTCTCAGGTGTCGAGCCGGCGAAGTAAGTGAATGGCAGATAAGTCTTTCCATCACGGAACCGGTCATTCAGGAAAGATATCTCCTGTCCGTTCAGTGGACGAGGTCCACGCAGGAAATTCAGCATCTCAGTGCCGATATTCTTATCCGCCGCATAAGCGCAAAGTGCGAGGACAGTCAGGGCAGCCGTCTTGAACGGCGAATCCATGCAAGCCTCCGGAAGCGCCTGCATCTCCGCCAGGCTTTCGGGAAGCGCAGTGAACGTGAAAGTTTCACGTTTTGAGCCTATTGCAGACGCTGCCGAGTTTGCGGCTGTGTTGATCGCCTGATTGGCCGTGCTTTTAAGTTTGTCGAAGATTCCCATTGTTAAACTCCTTTCAGAATGAATTATGACTTCAGCCTGCGCCTTCGCAGACATAAAGTGTGTAGTTTATCCCGTTTCCCGGGTATTGATACGGTTTGGTGCAGCCTTTATCAAGGTACACCGTACCCCACCGGCAGTACTCAGCCGCATCAAACTCCCAGTCCGGGGGGATCCGGAAAGTCTGTTTTACCGTTCTGCCATCAGAATAGAGAAGGTTGAGCGTCACGGTGCGCAGCGGCTTTTTCCATGCTGCGATCGTATCCGGCTCGGTAACTTTCTTTCCATAGTCGAACTTTACCGTGTAGTATGACACGTCATTTTCATCGAACGACTCGACTTTCTTCAGTGCGAGGGTTCCACGGTCAACAGTATATACGGTGCTTGAAGAACCATAATCTATGAAGAATATTTCTTCTTCCTGAGTGCAGGTGAGGCGGATAAAGTCCGCTCCATCGCCCGGAAGCATCATGTTGGCAACGTAATCGTCCAGCCATTTGGGCGAGGTACCGGCAGGCATGACGATGACCTTGCCGTTATCGTCAGTGTAGAAGCTGTACTCATCGTAGAATCCTACTGCCCCTCCATCGCGCCAGAAAGCGTATCCGTTGTCAGTTTTCACCGAATGGGAGATCACTCCGAATCCGTTTGAATAATCCTCGGTAATGGTGAGATTCTCGTATATCGGGAGCAGATTTGAAAGAAGATTTGCGTCATGAAGAAGTTCCGGCGTAAAATCAAGGTCGTAGAATTCGCTGCGGCTGAACTCAGAGAGTACATATCCATCGTTTTCCTTATTGAATCCGATGTTGAATACGGTCTCATCAACCACATTGAAGCGCAGGTGATCACGTATCGTGACTACAAACGTGCTGTCTCCATTTTTCTTGCAGTTCACCTCAGCGGAAACTCCGAGATACGAACGGAAATATTCGTTGATTTCGGGAAATTCCCAGCAGATTTTACCGTCGTTGACCACGCATTTTGTGTTGACTGTATCCGGAGGAGCTGTGGCAGTTTTCCCGCTCAGTATGACGTCCTGGATCTCCTTCAGCTGATCCCCGGGCAGCACAGCGGCGTCTGAAAATTCAAGATTCGCCTTGTATGCCGCATACCAGCCCGCCGTGCTCCATGCGAACTCCGGCGTGTCCGTGTCAATGCTGCCGTTCCATGCCAGCGTGCGGTAGGACAGGGCGGCGGATATTGCGAGAGCTTCCAGGTCGTCAAATTCAGTGTTTTCGATCCTGCATCCGGCAATGCAGGAAATAAGGATGGATATTGCTGAGATGAGAGAAATAATACTGTTCATGATCTTTACCATAGCTTTCGACGTGCGAAAGCTTTCCTTTCTCCCCGTTTCGGGGCGGTTTTCGGAGTGGATTCGTTTTGTCGGAAAAGTGCGAAAGTTATGGGGTACGCAGGGAAACGTTCAGGAAACTGCCGGCTGAAATCCAACCAGCCTGTTCAAACGAGCGCTCATGGGTCTGCCTGAGTTATGCTGTGACTGATACAGAGAGTTACAAGCGGGGCTTTTCTGCATAATAAGGTTCGATCAGCCTTGATGGGAATTTGCTGCTGCAAGTGCACGGAAAGCGCTGATGAGTTCTTCCCCTGCTTCTATCGGGGCGGATTTTGATGTACCGTCCGTGAAGTCAAACGAGAGACTGTATGTGGTTTCATCCAGAACGATCAAACCGTCGTCGTCCGGCTTCTCATACTGTCTGACCATTGTTACAAGCTGCGTCTTTTTTATGATCCGGAGTATTTCCTCTGCATCGATTTCATTTATCTTTTGTCTTTCGACTTGCGTATGTACGCCGCTGCTGTCGATAACCGCATCGAATGAAAAATACCAGGAGTTTTCATCCTTTTCAAGCGTATATGAGTAGGAAGAGGAATAATCCATGCTGCTGCAGCTCACAAAGACAGAAGTTATTCCAACGTTTTCTGCCGCCTCATAGTGCTTTTCTGCAAGAGAACAGAGATATCTGAGTGCCTTGTCGCAGAAAGCGGTTTTCTTTTCTATGCTGTTTCCATCAGAAAAAGTCATTCCGGAACTTTGCGCCGGGGCGTCGGCTGTATGGAGAATATTCAGCGAACGGTATTTGCTTAGCCGGCTGATCTCATCTTCCTCTCTGATGATCTCAAGAAATCCCTCACCATCTTCAGCCGGAACAGGGAATGAATCGAAGGATGTCCGCCCTTCCTTACTCTGCACATAGCAGCTCGCAGAAAAAAGCCAGTTTTCGTCCTGTTTTTGCAGGGAGAATGCATACACCGGATCACGCTCCATGCCGTAATAAGAGGTACTGATACCGACAATGTCATCGGCATCGTATTTTTTATTTCCGCTGCACCCGAAAAGAAGTGATAGGATCGCCATAATTATTGTCACCCTGCATTTATAATTCTTTTTCATTATTGGTCACCTCTGAAACTCTCACGTGAGCAAATACCGGGCAGATAACACCACCTTCAAGCAAGATATGCCATCCTGCTGTATCGGTGTTCCCGGAAGATGTCGCATCTGTCAGTTTGGTTTTCCCGCACCGGTTTTAGCGGCGTCCTCTATTTTAACATTGCTGCCTGTTTTCAGGGCCGTTTTCTGACGTTGCAGTTTTCACACGACTTCGCACTGCAAGTTTCGTGACGATATATTTAACGCTTAAAAATTACAGGAACGTATTGATTTGTATAAAGTATAACATAAATTACAAAAAAAAATCAAGTGGTAAAATCAAAACAGACTGATATTCGTCAAGTTTTATTGTACAACATCATATCTATTTTATAAAACTCGCTTGAAAAAGTTTACCCTAATCGTCCGAAACAACCTTGAAGTACACGATAAATCTGTGCACGCTCTCGTCATCTGAAACCCGCACCGGGCGCTGTTCCAGAGCGAGGAACGTTTTGCCGTTACTGATAGTGAACGCTCTCATCCGGCATACAAGCCCGCCGTTTTCCGGCGAGGAAATGTAGTACCCGTTCGTCCACAGGTTGGTCGGCTCGATATTGTCGGGATTCGGCTGGTAAAATGCAAGCGTTCCGTTCGGATAGACGGTGATAAATTCGGAAAGCTGACCGCTTTTATTATCAGCATGGAAAATATCGTCCCCGGTAATGGAGCTGATATCTGTTCCGCCGGGGAGCACCTTGTAAGCACGCCACATTCCGTGTACGGCGGGGTCGTCGTAAAAGACGTAATCGAAATCGTCACGGTACAGTCCATTATCGTCGATTGTTGTCGTGAACGGCATTTCCGGGGTCGGGATTGCAGGCGTTTCCGGGGCGATTTCCGCAGTTACCTGCTCGTTCGGTTCTGACGTTTCGGGAGTAATCACCACAGTGGGCGGCTCGGTTATTTCCGGCTCGGCTGTGGTCTGGACTGGCGGTTCAGTCTGCGGAGCTTCTACTGTAGGATGCTCAGCGACAGGCTCTGCGGTTTCAATAATTGTTGGCTCTTCTGTTTCGATTCCGGGGATTTCCTCGGTCGGAGTTTCAGTTTCAGGCACTTTGGAAGTACGCTCGCTTTCAAGCGTGATTCCGGCTTCGCTGGTGTCCGTCAGCCGGACTATTCCCGGCGGTGCTGGCTGACTGCTTCCACGGAGGAAATACGCCGCCACAACGAACGCCGCCGCAATTCCCCCAGCCACCGCAAACGGCAGGAACTCCGGCATTACAGCCCGCTTTATTACACGCCCTACCGCCGAAATATCCCGGAATCGCCTGTCCGGGTCGAACTGAGTACAGCGCCGGATTATCCGCCGGAATTTCGGCTTGTCCGCATTCTCGCCGAGGATTTCCTCCATAGTCACGCCGAATGCGTAGATATCCGAGCGGTCGTCAGTCTGCATGAATCCGTACTGCTCCGGAGCCGCATAGCCGCCCGTGCCGAGGATCTCCGTGTCCCGGCTCTGGAACTCCACCCGCAGCCGTGCGGAATCGAAGTCGATGAGCCGGATATGCCCGTCATTCCCGAAGATGTTGGACGGCTTTATGTCCCGGTGAATTATCCCGGCTCTGTGGAGCGCCTTTATCGCCGCACACAGCTCCAGCAGTAACTTCACGGCTTCCTTTTCAGAAAACGTGCGCTCAGAAGCGGAGATTCCCTCGATGTATTCGCTGATGAAATAAGCGCCGTTTTCGTCCTCGGACTGCTCCACAAGCCGCTCCAGATGCGGGCAGGAAACGCCCCGGATACGCTGGAAAAGCTCCTGTGAAATTTCCCGGTACCTGCGGACGTACAGCTTTCCGTTCGCAGCGACAAGCTGAATATCGCCCTTCCCGGAGCTTTTCAAAGTTGACATCAGATGATATTCCAGCGTACTCACCTCATTCCGCACGGGTATATACTGCGTAATTATACACCTTGTTTTCCCGGCTGAAATCCCCGGTTTTGAGGGCGGCGAACAGGAATTCCTCGCCGTCAATAGTTATCTCAAAAAGGCACTGCGCCGCTGTTCCCTCGGCGTATTCGCATATCAGGTAGCCGTTAGTCCAGCGGGACTCGCACGGCGTTTTAGAGCCGTCCGAAAGGAAGCATTCGCATTCGCCGTTGTCACCGATATTCAGTGCTGAAAATATGAAAACTTCGTCAGATTTTCGGTTCCTGATGTAGTACGCCGTGAGCGTGGAATTTAGCGCTTCGAGCGGAATATAGGCACAGTAATTCCACTCGCCGTGGACTGCGGGGTCGTCGTAAAATGCATAGTCGAAATAGTCCTCGTAAAGCCCCTGTTCGTTCAGCTTGGTGGTGACGGTTATTTTGTCGGGATTGTCCTCATCGGATCTGTGGAGTTCATGCGGCAGAAGCTCCTGCGGGATATCTGCGGGAGCGGTCGGCTGTGCGGTAGTTACGGTAGTCCGGGCTGTTGTTGTGGCTGGCTTCGAGATCATTGCAGTTGTAGTCTGTGTGTTGGAAATCTGCGTTTCCGGGACGGATTTTTCAGTAGTAATTGAAGTGCCGACAGCCATTGCAGAAGTGGTCTGAGCGGTCGTAATTGCTGTGGTTGCGTTGGTACTGCTTACAGCTACTTGCGAAATTCCCGGAGGTATATTCCCGCCAGAGTTCCGCAACAAAACCGCCGCCAGAACTCCCACCAGAACCGCCAGCGAAGCCGCTGAAATCCCCGCCGGAACAGCGAACTGCGAGCGGACGACCGCCCGGCGGACCGCTCCGGCACTCCTGTAACGCTTATCCGGTACGAACCGCGTGCATTTCGCAGCGATTTTCCGTAACATGACTTCCTGCGACGGAGGGCAGTCCGGACAGGAGTTCAGCAGGAGCTTCATAATCACGCCGAGCGCGTAAATATCCGCTGTAAATCCGGTTTCCCGGAAGCCGTACTGCTCCGGCGGTGCGAAGCCCTCGGTGCCGTACAGCGTGGTGTCCTGCTCGCGGTTTCCGCTGAATTTCCGGGAGATGTCGAAGTCGATAAGCGTGAGGTGCAGGTTCTCATCAAGAATTATGTTTTTCGGGGTGACGTCCCGGTGGATAATTCCGTATCTGTGGAGGTGCTCCACCGCATTGCATAGCTGCGAAATAATGCGGCGCAGTGCGGTTATCGGGAACGTTTTACCGCTTGATAAAAGCTCGTCCAGCGGCTGACCCTCGATATATTCGCAGACCGCAACGGAGCGCTTTCCGTGCAATAAAATTTCGCACACGCGCATTAAATTTTCCTGTGGGGGAAGCTCCGAGATACGGCGGTAGATCGCGGCGGATTCCCTGGGGAGTTCTTTCAGGACGTATTTTCTGCCGTCTGCGGCGTTTTCCGCAAGCGTGACTGTTCCGGACGTATTCAGCGCCCGGAGCGCTTTGTATTTTCCTGCGGTCAACCGGCTCTCCCCCTCTTGATTTTTTGTCGAATATATGGTAACATAAAACGCAGGAAAAGTCAAGGAAAGAGGTAACTTGTATGATAAAGCAGAAATCCACCGGCGACCTGCTGGAAACTCTGAAAAATAAATCCTCCTACGCCGAGGGGCAGGAGGAAATAAAAAGCGAGCAGTATTCCGGCACGCTGTCGGCGTATCTTAACGATATAGTGGCGAAAAAGGACATGAAGCTTGCGGACGTAATGCGCCGCTCCGGGCTGAAAAAATCCTATTTCTACTCGCTGTTTGACGGAAAGCGTGACAATCCCACCCGGGACGTGCTGATCCAGCTCGGATTCGGTTTTCAGATGTCCTTTGACGAGGTTCAGGAATTTTTGAAGCGCCTGGGCGCAGCGCAGCTTTACCCGAGGATACCCCGGGACGGAGCGATAATCTACGCATTTCAGCATGGAATGGATTTGATCGAGTGCGATATTCTGCTTGCGGAGAATGGGGAGGCTACGTTAGTTAAGGATTAAAAGTCCGCTGCCAGTGTACCAAGCCGTTCTGTAAATATGGTAAAATAAGACCGTAGATATTATTCTGCGGTCTTGTTCTGTTTTTCAAGCAAAGATTCCGCACGTTCCGCAAGGCGTAGCTGATTATCGTGGTTCAGCTTTTTTATTGCGGTTATCAGCGATTCGTCCACCGAATCCGTGCACACCCATTTTTCGCCGAGGGGTGCGCTGTTGTCCGTTATGCCGCAGAGATAATCCGCAGAGGTCCGGAGCACGGAAGCCAGACGAACCAGTATATCGGCATTGGGAATATTCACGTTGTTCTCGTATTTGCTCATGGTTGTCTTGGTCACGCCTATCTGCTCGGCGACCTGGTACTGTTTCAGACCAAGTTCGTCCCGGCGTGCGGCTATTCGTTCGCCTGTTGTCATGTGAGCGCCCCTCCTTTTGTGCATAATAACCTAGTTTAATTATACATATTTTATTTGCAATTTTATATAAAAGTGACGAAATTAATAAAAAGCATTGAAAAATTGACGATAACGTGATAAAATAACAATATCATTATGTGATAGACATAATATGTCAGGCTGGTTTATTATTGCCTGCGGATACGCTGAATAAAACAAAGCGTAACAAAATCAGACCCGTGAATGCGCTCGTTTTAACGGGTCGATTTTGTTTTATTCAGAGTTCCACTGGTATTGCTATGCATAAATGGACTAATGGAGGAAATACATGTCGAAGTTTGTAATAGAGTGTCCGAAATGCGGAAATTATACGGAAGCCTCGACCGGTGGCTTTCTTGGAATAGGAAAAACACGTAAAATAAACTGCGTCTGCGGTTATGAAATAAACGTATCCGCAGAAAAAATGAGATCAAAGGTCTGCCCGCATTGCGGGAACAATGTGATTTACGACCTGAGCAAAGGCGAGGACGCAGTATGCCCCGTATGTCACGAACACATCAACACCCGTGAGAGCCTTTCAAATATCGTTGAGTTTTCCTGCCCATCATGCTCATGCAGACTGAGCGCAGACAAGAATGCAAAACCCGGAGATATCATAACCTTTGGTTCCTACGAGCAGGATAACGACCTTAGCAACGGCAAGGAGCCCATCGAATGGGTCGTACTGGAAAACAACGAGGATAATGTGAAGGTAATCAGCAGATATATTCTTGATGCTGTGCCCTACCACAAATTTAACGAATATACCAGCTGGTTTGACAGTACCATTCACGAATGGCTGAACAACGACTTTTACAATGCCGCTTTTTCTGAGAAAGAGAAATATCATATCCAACCTACAGGAGAGGTTGCTCCACATGGATATATACCAATATGGAGCAATGTATATCTCTGGGATCTTTATGACATGGTTTCTTATTATGGCGGGAATATCGGCTACAATGAAAATGAAGAATATTACACCTCAAGTCAATTAAGGGCAGAAGCCACCCCGTATGCGATCGCAAACGGCAGCGATAATAACAGTTGGTGGCTTGAGGACACCGGTAAGAGCCAGTGGGGTTACAGTGCGGTCGCCGTCAGGTGGGAATCGGCTGCTGACACACTAGTACAAAGCTATTTCTGCGGTGCCAGACCGGTTATTTCGTTGATCAAGGGTTAATTCAATGCAGACGGTTCTGACGATGGTTAACGACCGGGTCGCTTAAAAGCATTTAACGAATATGGGGTAAAGCAGAGCATGAACAGCGCCAACATGGATCAAGAACTCTTTCGTTCCATGTTGGTGCTGTTTTTCGTTACATGTTTACACTATTGATTCCATGTCTATTGACAAATCTCCAAAACAAATGTATAATATAAAATACACGGAAAACAGGCATTGATATACTAGGAGGTTATAATGAAACTTAAATCATCAATGAAATGGGCGATAGCCGCTGCGGCTGCCGTTACAACGGTTACAGTGGGCGTGGGTATGATAGCAAATGCTTACACTTACAATTGGGATGAAACTTCCGGAGGCGGCTACGGTATTTTTGGGGATGGCAATGACAAAACAGAAAAAGAATATTACCGAAATGGCTATGATTTTGAATTTTCGGAGGAAAACTCTGCACTGAAGCAGGCGGTTAGATTTGAACTGAGCGTTGATATCGAAGACTTCTATTCAAACAAGATTTATCGTACTATACCTGCGCAGGCAACCATCAATTTCGGCGGGTACGATGAAAACGGTAACAGGGTTTATATCGGTCAACTTGTGAAAAAAGAGGTTTATTCCGGCGACCTGGAATACACTTTTACTGACGCTGATAAAGGCAGCATGGCAAACGGAAAGTTCTGGATGGAGCTTGAGGACCAGTCATACTCAAGCATTGAGTTTAAGTCCATAAAGTTCTACGACAAGGACGACCGCTGCATACTCTACGGCTGCGCACAAGACACGAATTTGAATGAAAAGTACTGGAATTGGCAAGGTCAGTGGACGTTCTATCAGCTTAAAGGTCCCAGACCGATAATTTCGGGTATTCAGAACGCCGACGGTACCTATGCGCTGAATGCAGAAGTCACGTCAGGCGGTTTGGCGATGTCGGTAAAAACAAGCAACGACGCAAAATCAGACATATGCAAATTTGAACTTGGCAATGCCGTACAGACATTCACCATGAACGGCGCCGATGTAACCGGCAAACAGCAGCTCGCATTTAATTCAGCCGAGGGGGCAAACAACGAGTACAAATTTGTATCCGGTGCGTCCGTTGTTCTTAATGACACGATCAACAACTCTGAAATTACGCTTTACAGCGTTGACAACGAAGCGACCGTAACGATCGGAAAGTTGAAGATCGAGGCGGGCGAGCCTCAGCTTTTGGGCGAACTCCCAACAATAAGCTACGGCGAATTCGCCAGCGCCGATGAGCTTCTCCAGTCGTTAAACAATGCCACTCTCGATCCTGACTTCACAGCACCGCAAGTTGAGGGCGCTTTCGTGGACAGCTCCGTTACGGACGATACTGCGCCTTTCAGCAGAGCTTTGATCACCAGCACTGACGGAAGCAGTAAAGTGATTGCAAAGGTGGTTTACGACGAAGTATCGGGCTTTGACCCCGCTTCGCACAAGGCGCAGACGATCACGCTGAAGGCTCATGTCGTGGCGAACGACATTGAATTCCTGAGCGAGGGCGCTAATTTCAAGGACGGCACAGTCTTTTTTGAGGAGCAGATGAATTGCAGCGCCGATTATATCGACAGCGTAAAAATCAGCAAGCAGCCCAAGACAGACTACGAATACCGCGAGGGTCTTGACCTCTCGGGCGGCGAACTGACTATCACCTACAACAGCGGCTACACAGAAACCGTACCCATGACAGACGCAAGAGTTTCTGCAGGCGGATTTTACGGTGCGAACAGAGAGTTCCCCGCATACAACTCCGAGGTTGAAGTAACTGTTACATACACCGCCGAGGACGGCGTTTACGACCCTGCCCGCCCGGACGGAGCAAAGTTCTCTGAAACATTTACGGTATCCATCAGGGATCTTTCTAAGCTTGATGCTCCTGTTATCACGCCCAACGGCGGCAAGTTCAGAAGTTCCGTTGAGGTAAGCATTACGGCGCAGGAAGGTGCAACGATTTTCTACACCATCGACGGTACCGATCCTACGGCGGACAGCAGCAGATACACCGCTCCTTTTACCATCACAAATAACGCGGTCGTAAAGGCGATAGCAGTCAAGGAGG
>CAKSGA010000041.1 GCA_934454435.1 uncultured Oscillospiraceae bacterium
TTGTCGTACTTTATACGATACTTGAGCAGGTCCTCTTCCAGACGCTTCTCGTTCAGCGGGAGCGCATAGCCGACCAGAGCCTTGCGGCGCTCCTCCTCGGGCTTTTCAGCGAGGGCCTTGCCGCCGTGGAGGTCGTAATAGTTCTTTGCATGCTCGATGATGTCCATGCCGAGATATACGTCATTGGGCATGGTGAACGGGAGATCCTTCTGTTCCTCAGGAATATTGCCGTTCTCATCGGGTGTGGAGGTCTGGCCGTAGATGGTCCTGGTCAGCTTCTCCATATCGCCGCCGCATTCTGCGATGACCTTCTGACCCGCCTCGCTGCAGAGCTGCATATAACGCAGGTCGAGGGACTTGCCGAACTTTGCGACCTGGTTTCCTGCGTCATTGATGTAGAATTCACGGCTGACCTCGTAGCCAGCTTCCTGGAGCAGCGAAGAAAGGCTGTCGCCGAGGGCTCCGCCACGGGCATTGCCAATGTGCATGGGGCCTGTCGGGTTCGCAGAAACGAATTCCACCAGGACATGCTTTCCCTTGCCGAGCTCTGTTTTACCGTAGTCGTCTCCCATGGCAACGGCGTTACGCACAACGCCCTCGAACCAGCTCTCGCCGATAAAGAAGTTCAGGAAGCCGGGGCCTGCGACCTCGACCTTGCTGAAATCAGTTCCTGCGAACTCCACAGCGTCTGCGATCATCTGTGCGATGGCCCGGGGATTATTCTTCAGCGCCTTTGCGGAAACAAGGGCGGTATTCGCCGAGAAATCTCCGTGGCTGTTGTCTGCGGGGATAGTCACCTGGAAAGGCGGCAGCGGCTCTGCGGGGATCTTGCCGTCAGCCACCAGCCTGCCCAGTGCGCCCATGATCATTTCCTTGACCTGTGCCTTTGCGTATTCTACTGCGTTGTACATTCCTGTTATCTCCTCTTGTCACATTTCATTATCGTGGGGCTTTACATGTATCGTTATCTCGTTTGTGAGCATGAGCCCCGAATTCACGTCTATCGTGTAGCGGACGTATATCTCGCCGCCCTCGCCAGTCATGGCGTTCCGCATTTCGTTGGTGGAAATGCCGATCATGCAGTCGCCGTACTCCGTGCCATAATGGCAGAAGTGCCGCTTGCCGTTCTCGAACACCAGCGATGAAAATGCACGTCCCGTGCGGGTCATGGTGATGGTTTCGTCCTCCTGACCTATCCTGAGCTGCACATGGCTGCCATCGTAGCCGGTGGCTTCGCTCTCATCGTAATCTATGAAGAAACTCCCGCCGTGCTCCCGGAACTCGCCCCTGGTGAACAGCTCGGAGCTGTCCGTGGCACCGTCTGCGGTCTGCTTTACGATCATTCTGATATTTGCATTATCTGCCAAATTTATCACTCCCGATCAGTTTTCGGAATTCTTCTCGATGGCAAGCTCAATGAGCCTGTCGAGCAGCTCTCCGTATTCTATTCCCATGTTTGCCATCAGCTTAGGATACATGCTTATCGGCGTAAAACCCGGTATCGTGTTGATCTCATTGAGTACCAGCCCGTTGTCTGTCACGAAGAAGTCCACCCTGGAAAAGCCGCTGCAGCCCATTGCGATGTATGCTTTCTTGGCTGTTTCACGCAGCTCCTCTGTCATCTCCGGGGAGATCTTTGCAGGGATATCCAGAACGGAAGTACCGAGCTTGTACTTTGCGTCATAGTCGTAGAATTCCTCCGCCGGGGTTATCTGCCCGGGAATGGAAGAAATCAGCTGACTACCGTTGCCAAGAACAGCGCACTCGACCTCCTTGCCGATGATCTCTGTTTCTATAACGACCTTCTCGCCGTGGGCGAATGCGATCTTGATACCGTTCTTGAGCGCCTCACGGTCAGCCGCACGTGAAACTCCCACGGAGGAACCAGCGCATGCCGGCTTTACGAACATAGGATATCCGCCGAGCCTGGTTTCGATCTCATCACATGTGCCATCGATATCGTGGAGTGAACTGCGGGTAACATAGCAGTAAGGAGCAGTGCGGATACCTGCAGCGTCAAGTATCGTATGAGTTATCGCCTTATCCATGCAGTCGGCGCTGCTGGTCATGTCGCAGCCGACGCAGGGCAGACCCGCAAGTGCGCACAGACCCTGCACGGTGCCGTCCTCGCCGAAGCGCCCGTGAAGCACCGGGAATACGACATCCACCTTACGCAGATAGCACTTGTCGTCTGCGCCGAGAAGCAGCACGCCCTTCCCGACCGTATCAGGACTTATGACTGCGGTACAGTTGTCCGGGTTGTTCTCCCACTCGCCGGTCTTTATGTCCTCATATTCGCCGGGATAATACATCCAGTGACCTTTCCTGGTGATACCAATACACATCACATCGTACTTATCCTTGGGTATATTGTTCAGCACTGAATACGCAGATACCAGCGAAACATCATGCTCGCTGGAAGCACCTCCGAAAAGGACTGCAACTTTTAATTTAGCCATATATTTTCACCCTGCGCACCCTTGTGGTGCATCCTTTCTGTAGTGGTACATTTTACTCAGGTGTACCTGTACATAATAACTCAGATTATATTTTACCACAAATTCTTTCTATTTTCAATAGGTAAAAAGCATAAAAATCACAAAAAAACAAAGAGATAGGGCGAATTCAGGAGAAAACAAAAGAAAACCGCCCGATCAGGAGCGGTTTTCAAAAAGTCTTACTGCTTGAAGATGTCCTTTATCTTATCGAAGAAGCTCGTGCGGCGAGAATAGTTCTTTTCATCAAGAGTATCCTCGAACGCCTGGAGAGCGTCCTTCTGCTTCTTGTTAAGGTTCGTGGGGACCTCCACGGAAACCTGAACGAGCTGGTCGCCACGGCCGTTCCTCTGACAGTGCTGAACGCCCCTGCCACGTATCGTGAACACCTTTCCGGGCTGAGTTCCGGCGGGTATGGTGTACTTCATCGAGCCGTCTATGGTCGGGATATCTATCTCTGCGCCGAGGGCTGCCTGGGTGTAGGTCAGCGGGACCTCAACGATGATGTTGTCGCCGTCACGCTCAAACACCTTATCCTGACGAACGGAGATACGAACCTTGAGATCGCCACGGGGTCCGCCGTTGGAACCTGCGTTGCCCTTTCCGCTCAGGCGTATCGTCTGTCCATCGGAAATGCCCGCAGGAATGTTGACGGATATCGTGACCTTCTTCTGGAACACGCCGTTGCCGCTGCATTTGGGGCAGGGGGTGTCGATGATCTTTCCCTTGCCCATGCACTTTGAGCATGCCCTGGTGGACTGCATCATGCCGAACATCGTCTGCTGACGCACATTGACCTTACCTGTACCACGGCAGTCAGGACAGGTCTTTGCCTGGGTGCCTTTCTTTGCGCCGGTGCCGCCGCACTCATCGCAGGGCTCCACACGGTTGATCTCGATATCATGCGTAATACCCTTGCAGGCTTCCATGAAGCTGATGCTGAGGGATACCACGATATCCGATCCCCTGCGGGGACCGCTGCTGCTGGTGCGGGAACCTCCGGAAAATCCGCCGCCGAATATATTGTCGAATATATCGCCGAGGTCTATACCGTCACCACTGCTGAAGCCCCCTGTAAATCCGCCGAAGCCACCGAAACCGCCGCCTCCGCCGGCGCCCTGACCTGCGCCATAGCTCGGGTCAACGCCTGCAAAGCCGAACTGATCGTACCGTGCCTTTTTCTGCGGGTCAGAGAGGACATCGTTAGCCTCGTTGACCTCCTTGAATTTGGCTTCGGCTTCGGGATCGTCGGGATTGAGGTCGGGGTGGTATTTCTTCGCCATCTGGCGGTAGGCTTTCTTTATTTCAGCGTCAGTAGCGCCTTTTTTCAGGCCCAGGACCTCGTAATAGTCTTTCTTATCCATTAAGTATCAACTCCCATATTAACTCGGAATTCTAATTCGGAACATCATCTTTCAGGAACGCCCCCGGAATTCCGAATTAACCCAAAGCGCCCTGGGGTTTTTCAGGGACCTCAAGGCGCTTGATATTGCCAATTATTACTCGTCGATGACTTCGCCGTCAACAGGACCGTTATCCTGCTGCGGAGCTGCGCCGTCGGCTGCACCTGCTGCCGCACCCTGTGCCTGATAGATCTTGCCGGCTACCTCATAGAATGCCTTCTGGAGCTCGTCCTTGGCGGTCTTGATAGCCTCGATATCAGTACCCTTGAGTGCTTCCTTCAGAGCGTCCAGCTTGGGCTGAACCTTGGACTTGTCGTCCTCAGTTACCTTGTCGCCGAAATCAGTCATCGACTTCTCGATCTGGTAAACCATCTGGTCTGCCTCGTTGCGTGCGTCAACGTCCTCCTTGCGCTTCTTGTCCTCTGCTGCGAACTGCTCAGCTTCCTTGACAGCCTTGTCGATATCGTCCTTGCTCATGTTGGTGGAAGCGGTGATGGAAATGTGCTGCTCCTTGCCTGTGCCGAGGTCCTTAGCGGTCACATTTACGATACCGTTGGCGTCGATATCAAAGGTGACCTCGATCTGCGGGATACCACGGGGAGCCGGAGCGATACCGTCCAGACGGAAAGTACCGATGGACTTGTTATCCTTTGCGAACTCACGCTCACCCTGGAGAACGTTGATATCAACGCTCGGCTGGTTGTCGGAGTAGGTTGAGAATATCTGGCTCTTCTTGGTAGGAATGGTGGTGTTACGCTCGATCATTCTCGTGCAAACGCCGCCGGCGGTTTCGATACCAAGTGACAGAGGAGTTACATCAAGCAGAAGCAGTCCGGTGACTTCCTTATTGAGAACGCCGCCCTGGATAGAAGCGCCGATAGCAACGCACTCATCAGGGTTGATACCCTTGAACGGCTCCTTGCCGAGGAAGTTCTTGACAGCGTCCTGAACAGCAGGGATTCTTGTAGAACCGCCTACCAGCAGGATCTTGTCGATCTCGCTCTTGTCAAGGCCGGAGTCGGAAATAGCCTGCTTCAGCGGACCCATTGTGGATTCTACCAGGTCAGCGGTCAGCTCGTTGAACTTAGCTCTTGTAAGTGTTACGTTCAGGTGCTTAGGGCCTGTAGCGTCTGCGGTGATATACGGGATATTTACGTTTACGGAAGTGGAGTTGGAGAGTGCGATCTTAGCCTTCTCAGCCTCGTCCTTTAATCTCTGCATAGCGAACTTATCGCTGCTGAGGTCGATACCATCGGACTTCTTGAACTCACCCTTGAGGTAGTCGATAACTCTCTGGTCGAAGTCATCGCCGCCGAGGTGGTTGTTACCAGCGGTTGCGAGAACTTCCTGAACGCCGTCGCCGATCTCAATAACAGATACATCGAATGTACCGCCGCCGAGGTCGTAAACAACGATCTTCTGCTCTTCTTCCTTATCAATGCCGTAAGCCAGCGCAGCAGCTGTCGGCTCGTTGATTATTCTGTGTACCTTAAGGCCTGCGATCTGACCAGCGTCCTTGGTAGCCTGACGCTGGCTGTCGGTGAAGTATGCCGGAACCGTGATAACAGCATCGGAAACCTTCTCGCCGAGGTATGCTTCAGCATCGCCCTTGAGCTTCTGAAGTATCATAGCGGAGATCTCCTGAGGAGTGTACTTCTTGCCATCGATATCTACCTTGTAATCGCTGCCCATGTGGCGCTTGATGGAGATAACGGTCTTTTCAGGGTTTGTAACAGCCTGGTTCTTTGCCAGCTGACCTACCAGACGCTCGCCGTCCTTAGTGAAAGCAACAACGGAAGGTGTTGTCCTGGAGCCCTCGGAGTTGGTGATAACTACCGGCTCGCCGCCTTCGATAACGGATACGCAGGAATTTGTTGTACCTAAGTCAATACCAATGATCTTTCCCATAATGATTTCCTCCATTCTTCTGTTCGCATGATGTCATGCTATGAAAAATACTTGATTTACTGTGTTTAGTTGGCTACTGCGACCATGGCGAACCGGATCACCTTGTCGTTTATCTTGTAGCCCTTTGCGAAAGTCTTTGCGACCTTTCCGCTTCCGACGTTCTCGTCATCTACCCTCTGAACTGCCTGATGCAGCTGTGGATTGAATTCTGCCCCGTCGCTCTCTATCTCGCTTACGCCGAGCTTCGTGAGCGTTGCCATGAAGCTGTCGTAGATCATCTGAACGCCCTGCTTGTAGTTTTCATCAGAGCATTCAGCCTGAAGCGCTCTTTCGAGATTATCCATTACCGGCAGGAACTCTGAAACCACGTTCGAGATTATATCTGCACGAAGCTCCAGCTTTTCCTTTGCGGTGCGCTTTCTGTGATTGTCGTATTCAGCCATCGTCCGGAGGAGCTGATCCTTTACCTGTGCCAGCTCTGCGGCGAGCTTGTCATCTGCGGGCTGATCTTCGACTGTTTCTGCCGCTGTGGTATCCTCCACAACTGCTTCTTCGGTCTGAGCGGTCTGCTCCAGATCCTTGCTATCGCTGTTCTCCATTGTCCTTGACCTCGCTTTCTATCTGAGGCGGCTTATCCGAGTCTTCAGAAAGCAGCCTGGTGATCTTGTTGCTGAAATATTCGATATAAGGGATAACCTTGCGGTAATCCAGCCGCATCGGACCTATAACGCCCAATGTCCCGGCAGGAACTCCGTCCTTATAATATGTGCCGCTGACGAAGCTCGAATTCGAGATCGCCACGGTGTCCGTGCTGCCCTCGCCGCCGAACCTTATGTTTATCCCCGAGAACGTGCTGTCCAGCAGCGCTGAAAGCTCGTTCTTGTTCTCAAGGAACTTCATTACGTCAACGACCGGGAACTCCTGGCACTCCAGCAGGTTCGACTTGCCCTGGACATCAACGTTCTCCTGCATGAGGTCGTTCGAGAGCTCACACACAGCGTCAAGCAGCGGCGACAGCGTTATCATGTACGCTCCCAGCGCTTCCGTCAGCTTGTTGATGTACTCGTCGGTCATCTCTGCAAGGTTGACGCCCTGGAGGTTCTTGCTGATGAAGTTCGTGAAGAATTCCATCTGCTCATTCGTCAGGTCGAACTGCATACGGCACACACGGTTCTTTATCGCACCGGAGCTCGTTATCATCAGCAGGACGTACATTCTGCGCCCTGTCGGGATAACGTCCACCTTTGTTATCACCGAGAACTGCGACACGTGGTTCGTTGAGAACGTTGCGCATTTGGTGATGTCCGCCAGCGCTGCCGAAGCGCTCTGTATGAGGGCTTCCTCGGGCGGTGCGCTGCTGTCGTGGACTGCTTCCTCCAGTATCCCGTCCAGCCGGTCTATATCCTTCTGATCCAGCGGTACGGGATCCATCAGATTGTCGATGTAGAACCTGTAACCCTTATATGTGGGGACCCTTCCTGCGGAGGTATGCGGGTGATCGAGATAACCCTCCTGCTCAAGAGCCGCCATAGTGTTCCTGATCGTGGCAGAGGAAACCGAGATGCCCGGTTTTTCGGCAAGCGCCTTAGACCCCACCGGCTCGCCCGTTCTGATATACTCATCAACTATCGCTGCGAGTATTTTCATTGATCTGGTATCCAATCTGACCACCTTCCTCAGGTTTTAGCACTCTATCTCTCTGAGTGCTAAATATAATTTAACATGTTTTCGCCAAAAAGTCAAGTGTTTTCAAAAAAAAGCTGCCCAAATCCACACAAATTTTCAGAAGTCATTTTGTGCACATTTACCATTACGCTTCAATAAATGGCTCAACCAAGATATAAAAAGCTATGTGCGGACCTGCTATCAGAGTCCGCACACAAATTCATCTTGCGGACAGCGCAGCGCCGATAACACTGTCCAGTTCCTCCATCGCAGCTTCCTTTACCTCGTCCGGTAGTTCCCCGCCATTGCGCCTGCGGAACTTTGCAGAAAGCTTAACGGCGCCGTTCTCCAGAAGCTCCGCCCTGATGCAGTAAGCCTCGCAGGGGTACTCCCTGCCCCCAACGCGGAACGACCGCAGCGCACGGTCCGAACCGCCGCTCAGCAGAAGCTCTCCCTGGGTCGCACGGCTGTCCAGTGTGTCAGTCAGGACACCATCCGAAAGCACCATGGAGCCACTCAGCACAGCGGTTATGCCGTCCTCATCAGAGGTCATCCCAAAGCCGTTACGCTCCGGCGTGAACATCGGTATCAGCGTTTTTCTGCCCGCCGCAGTGTCGTTCAGAACGTCCAGAAGGCTGGTTTTCGGAGATTTTCCGGAGCGGCAGGCATTCTCGATCATGCTTACGGGCTTTTCGGCCGCTGTTATACCCTCGGTGAAGTGGAGGTCAGTCAGCAGTTCCGGGTCGGAGGAATAACACATCAGCATGTTCAGGCTGCACCGCATGTCCCGGGCGGCAGTTTCCAGCACAGGAGTAAGCTCAGTCTCCGCAAAGCCGCCGCCTATGACAAGCAGCCGCAGCTCGCTCATATAGATCTCCTTGCCGTCTGTCAGGGAGATATCGTCCACCGCCGCCGCAAAGGTCGGTCCCCTGCCGGTCACTTTAATAACATTCTCGTTTGAAGGGTCGATCTCACCGCCGCTTCCGCCGCCAGAACTGAACAGAAGTGCGCTCACGATATAATCCTCGCCGTCATAATCAACGGCTGCCGCCTGTATCAGGGCCCTGCCGCCGAGCTCCGTTGCGTCACAGCCTGTAAGGAGCATGAGCCCCGCTGCAAGAGCTGCCAGCTTACGTTTCATGTATCTCCCTCCCCTCCCGGCATTCACCAAGAATTGAAAACGCCGCAAAAATCATCATACCGACCCTGAACGCAGCCGCCAGAGCCCACACAGCACAGGTCAGGCCATCGAGCCGCCGGAACAGAACGATATCCGCCAGTGATGCCGCTGCTGCCACCGGATACTCCGACATGCCCTGGTATTCCCCGAGGACCGCCCCGAAAAACACGATGAGCAGCCCGGCAACCACTACTCCCGCCAGAAAGGACCACAGTCCCACAGTACCCGAGCGTGTCCCTGAGCGGGCTTTTCCGCCGTCCCTGACATAGGGCAGCAGTGCAGCGAACACCAGGTACTCGCCACTGCGGGTCAGGCGGCTGATGAGATCGGTAAGGAAAGACGCCGCAGTCCATTCCGGGAGCTTCCTGTCGAACCTCATATAAGGTATATCGGCAATCATCACCGTCAGCAGTATTACCGAGGCTGCTACCAGGAACAGCACACCTGCCCGGGCGAGAGCCTCGGCGCCCTTTACTGCCGCATAGACCCCGAACCCAAGCATGAGCGCAGCAAGCAGCAGCGCCGGTGCATTGTTTAGAAGTATCCGCTGGACAAATTCAGATGCATGGGTAAGGGTCCTTGCGGCAAATGCACCGAGGAAAAACGCTGCACCCAGAGCCGTCACCCAGCCACAGAAGCGGTTCTTGCGCCATATAGCCGTGTAGAACGCCCTGCCCTTAAAGGAATAGATCAGCACCGGCAGCGCCAGTACAAACCGTATGACCTCCGCAGTCAGCGCCGAAGCGAGCCCTGTCCCTCCGAAGCCGATGTCAGACGGAAAGACCAGCTCCGAAGTGAGCCTCATCAGCAGCATTATGCAGAATAGCTGCGCTGCGCTTATCTTGTGTGAATTCTGCATGATCACTCCTTGCTCATGCGGCTGCCGTTTAGTCCCTGTAAAGTTACGTCGCCTTTCTGGAGCCTGCGCCAGCCAGCCCTAACCAGCATGTCCCGGCTGCTTCTCGGGTTGAACGGCGATATCGGTGCCATATACGGCACGCCGTAGGTGTTGAGAGAGCACATCTTTATTATAATGATCCCTGCGGCAAGCAGCAGTCCGTATAATCCGAAAATACCGCCCGCAAGGATATAGATGAACCTCAGCAGCACGGTCCGTTCATACAGCGCCGGAACCACAAAGCTGCAAAGTCCGCTCAGCGCAACTATCAGCACCATGGGAGCCCCGACAAGCCCGGCGTTCACAGTGATGTCGCCGATGACGATACCGCCCACGACCCCTATCGCATGACCTATAGGCCGTGGCAGCCGAATTCCCGCTTCCCGCAATATCTCGTACAGGAAGTGTATCAGCAGGCACTCCGCCATCAGGGAATAGGGCGCCGTCTGTTCCGCAGCAGCGAGGTTGAGCACCAGCGCCGGCGGAAGCATTTCCGGCGAGTAGGCCGCTATGGCTACATAGGCTCCCGGCAGGAAAAGCGTGATGAAATACGCCGCCAGCCGGACTATCCTTATAAACAGCGCATAAAAGGGCTTCTGGGTGTAGTCGTCCAGGGTCTGGAAGTTCTCTATGAACAGATATGGTACTGTCAGTGCAAACGGAGTACCGTCCACAAGTATACCCACCCTGCCCTCGTACAGCTTTGCGGCGAAACTGTCCGGGCGCTCGCAGGTCCCGCACTCCGAAAAAAGCCACCCGCCGCTGCCCTCAAGGAACGGCTGTATATAGCCGCTCTCCAGTATCGTGTTTAGTTTTACCTCCTTCAGACGGCGCTTGACGTCCTCAAGAAGCGCCGGCGACACCTTGTCGCTGAGATAGCAAAGACAGATATCCGTGTTGCTCCGCTCGCCCATCACCGACATCTCGAACACCAGCGTAGGCGATTTTATCCTGCGGCGTATCAGCGCCATATTCTTCCGTATCACCTCCACGAAGCCCTCACGGCTCCCACGGACATCAAGCTGGCTGGACGGCTCGTCAACGCCCCTTGCGGCGTAGCCCTGAACACCGATAGCAATGCCCCTTGTGCAGCCGTCCACCAGTATGATGGCAAATCCGCTCTGGAGCTTCAGGGTAAGGTCGCCGAGATTCTTCACCTCGAGCTGCTCGGCGGCGATAAGGTATCGCCCGAACAGGCGTGACATCACCTCGTCCGGCGGGAGCTGCTCCTTGTTGTCAACATTGTTCAGCTTGCTGTAGATAAGCTGAGCCAGGGTGTCCGTGTCCGCCATGCCCTCGCAGGTCAGCACGGCGATATCACAGCCGCCCAGCATTCCTTCTTTTATTATAACGTCGCTCGAGCCCCCGGTGAATGCTTTCAGCCGCTCAAGATTTACTTTGAGCAGCTTGTCCACCGGAAGCTCCGGAGGCAGCGATGTATGAACGCTTCTTTCCATGCTCTGCACCTTCTTTCTGAGGTATTTTTAACATTTTATGTTGAATTATTCAGAATTTTGTGATACAATAATCCCGATGGGAATTGACTTCCCGCACCATTAAAAACGAGGTACGATCATGATACAGAAACTCACAGAAAAAATGACAGGTTATTTCTCCGGCGACCCGAAACGAATTCAGCACTTTATAAAGGTCCACGCTTTTTCAAGATACATCGGTCTGCGGGAAGCTCTGCCGCAGCACGAACTTTTCGTGCTGGAGTGCGCTGCGCTGGTCCACGATATCGGTATAAAGCCTGCGGAGGCGCAGTACGGTGAATGCGGCGGAAAACTCCAGGAGCGCCTTGGTCCCGCAGAAGCCGGAAAGATACTCCGGGAGCTGGAATTCACCCCGCAGGATATAGAGCGCATATGCTACATGATAGCCCATCATATGACATGATAGAGGGCAGGGACCTCCAGATACTCATTGAAGCGGACTTCATCGTGAACCTGTTCGAGGACGGAGCTTCCATGGACGCCGTTGTTTGCGCATATCAGAAGATATTCCGCACGGAGTCCGGCAAGGCGCTGCTGCGTACTGTTTTCGGCATTCCGGAGGACATGGCATGAAGCTGATAGTAGCCATCATGGGCCTTGCGGACAGCGTTGAGGAGCTCGCACGGAAGCTCACACGGCAGCTTCGCAAATTGTTCGGGAAACATACCGACACAGTGGTCAGGCTCATCAACTATCTGCTTATGGTGCTGGGTATCGCAAGTCCGCTGCTGATGTGGCTCGGGAATGCTCCGGTGCCGGTGCATGTGATCGTGTACACGCTGTTCCTGATATACCTGGTGATATTCAGCTTCTACCCATCGCTGAAGGAATATCCCACCCTGCGGCTGCGAATGCTCGGGGACGGAGCCGATCAGATACTGGCGTTCTTTGTGACCGGCCTGGTCTGCCTTGTGATAGACACCGTGGTACTCTGGGCGGCGCTCACCCACAGCCTCCCGGCGGGGGCTGCCATAGAATACGGCGTGGTACTGTTTCTTGCGGAGCTCATAGTGTTCTGGAACGGCATCATCAGAGTCTACTGCACTTCGGTTCAGCTTGGGATAAAGTACCGTGCCTGGGGCATTGCAGCGGGAATGGTCACACCGGTGAACCTGGTGGTTCTGGCGCTGATATATCGTGTCGTCCGCCGGGAATGTGCCTCCGAACTCCGGAGGGCTCTGCTGAACGCCGGGCGCCGGGACGAGCAGCTCTGCCGCACGAAATACCCTCTCCTGCTGGTGCACGGAGTATTCTTCCGGGACAGCCGCCTGCTCAATTACTGGGGACGTATACCGGCGGAGCTCGAAGCCAACGGCGCAGATATATTCTATGGCGAGCAGCAGTCAGCGGCTTCAGTAGAGAAAAGCGCTGCGGAGCTTGCAGAGCGCATTGAAAAGCTGGTGAGATCCACCGGCTGCGGGAAAGTGAACATCATCGCCCATTCAAAGGGCGGTCTGGACGCCCGCTGTGCGATATCCAGGCTGGGCAGCGACAAGTACGTGGCGTCACTGACCACGATAAACACCCCGCACCACGGCTGCCTGTTTGCGGAGTACCTGCTGAACACAGCTCCGGAGAGGTTCGTAAAAACTATCGAGAGGATCTACAACTCAGCTTTCACCAGGATAGGCGATGACGACCCGGATTTTCTGTCCGCCGTTACAGACCTCACCAACACACGCTGTGAGCGATTCAACCAGATCACGCCGGATATGCCCGGGGTGGTGTATCAGAGCGTCGGCTCGCATGCGAGCTGCTCCAGGTCAGGGAGGTTCCCGCTGAACCTCTCCTACCCCATCGTGAAGAAATATGACGGCGATAATGACGGGCTCGTGGCGCTGACCTCCGCTCCCTGGGGTGAGAAATTCACAGTCCTCCACCCCGAGGGAAAACGTGGCATAACCCACGCAGATGTCATAGACCTCAACCGTGAGGATATCCCGGGGTTTGACGTCCGGGAATTCTACGTGCAGCTTGTGCATGGACTGAAAGAACGTGGATTATAATTATGACCGGTGGAATAGAATTCTGCCGGTCTTTTTCACATATGAGGCATTTTGAAAAATTGAAAAAAAGATAAAACTGTGTCAAAAAAGAAACATTAAATTATTGACAAAGCCCAAAACAAGTGATATAATTACAATGAATATGTTGTTTTGTATAAAAACTGCATATTATACGTTTTCAAATACGGCACTTTTGTACAAATCAGCAGGAAAAATGGTGTTTTTGACAAAGGTTGACCATATTTGCAATCGTAGTGCGCAATATTTAGATCTATACTGTACAAGTACAGATGTATCATTTCTATTTATAAGGAGAAATTATCATGGCTTTAATCGATATGGTCGAATGGTCGCCCCAGAACAACGCAGAGTTCGCACACCGCTATCCTCAGAACAATCTGAGCACAGGCACGCAGCTCATAGTACATGAGTCCCAGGAGGCGGTGTTCTTCTCAAAGGGACAGATACTTGGCAAGTTCGGACCGGGACAGCACACGCTTTCCACCCAGAACCTCCCACTGCTGCGCAACCTGTTCGGGATCCCCTTTGGCGGGAAGAACCCGTTCATGGCGGAAGTGTGGTTCGTAAACAAGACCGCTCCCCTCAACATCGACTGGGTAACAACTACCATGAGGTACATGGACCCCGACTACGGTCAGATGCTGCCGCTTATCGCAAAGGGCAGATACGGTCTGCGGGTCGTTGACGCTGAGCGTTTCCTCGTGAAGTTAGTCGGGACCATGCAGAGCTTCACCTCCAGAGAGCTCACCGACCATTTCAAGGGCGCAATGATCGCCAAGACCAACTCTTCCATCATCGCTTTCATGAACGCTAACCGTGTTGGTATAAACAGCATAGCAATGCACCTTGACGATCTTTCCAACTTTATTAAGCAGCCCATGTCTGAATTCTGGGAGGAATACGGCTTCAGCCTTGAGGGCTTCTACATAACCGAGGTCAACCTCGACACCTCCATCGAAGAGGGCAGGAAGATCGCCGAAGCTATGTCCGAGCGCTCTGCGCAGGCTATAGCAGGCTATACATGGCAGCAGAAACAGTCCTTTGACGTTGCCGGAAAGGCAGTCAACAACAACTCCTCCATGGGTATTCTGGGCGTTGCGATGATGACAGGAGCCTTCGGCGGCGGTGGAGGCGGAATGGGCGGCGCCATGATGCAGCCCCCGGCTCAGAACCAGTATCAGTTCTACGGTCAGAACCAGGGAGCCCCCGGCTTCAACCCTGCTACTGGTCAGGGTCAGGGAATGATGAGAAAGGAAGTTTTCTGCTCCAACTGCAGCAAGAAGTTCCCTGCGAACTCCGCATTCTGCCCATACTGCGGAAATAAATACAACCCCTGCCCCGCCTGCGGCGCAGACAACTCCCCCAGGGCGACCAGATGCACGACCTGTGGAACAATGCTGTCGAACAACGACCAGGCGGCGGGCAATGTATGCTCCAAGTGCCACAATCCTGTTCAGTTCGGTCTGAAGTTCTGCCCCATCTGCGGAAACAAGCTTTGATGGATAGGAGAAAGTATGAAGAAAAATGATCTGTTGGTTGCCAAGGCGGTCATTTTCGGCTTTGGCATAGTGGTGCTTGCGGTGGCGTTCGTTCTTCTCAGCCCGCTGTTTGAACTCAGGCAGAGCGAGTATGTGTTTGCCTGCATAAGCGTTTCCCTGGTATATCTTTCGATCTTCACCCCGATACTTCTAGGCTCCGTGAAGGGACAGGTGGCTTCCGTCTTTGCAGCTGGCGCAGTTTACTACAAGGGTATGACGACATTCATCGTGCTCTCCCTTGCAGCAGCAGGACTTACACTCACCGTTATGCCCCTCGTTCTGGGTATAGTGATACAGTGCGTTGCCCTGTTCATTCTTCTTATATGTGTGTTCATGTCGATTTTTGCAAAGGGACACATCGAGTCCGTCCAGAGGGACGAGGACATCAAGAAATCCACCGTTATCGAGCTCAGGAACCGTGCAGGCAGGCTCCAGGCAAAGGCTTCCGTGCTTGACAGCAGGAACAGTATCCGCATTTCCGCCGAGAAGATAGCAGAGGAAATGCGGTACCTCTCTCCCAGTGACTCCAAGGACGCCCAGGAACTGGAACGCAGAATGCTGGTCGCACTGGATACGATCCTTATGGACAGCTATTTCATTTCGGGTGACGGCTCGGGAGATGTCCTTGAGGACAAGATCAGGAACTTTGACGCCCTGTACAGGGAGCGCAAAAATATTTACTAAGAAAGAGGATCGTTATGACAGGAAAGATATTCGAGAATTCTTCCAACATATATCAGGATCAGGCAAAGATCCTTTATGACTACTATAAGACCGCCGCTGAGACCATCGTTTCAGCGGAGATGGAAGAAGAGCGCAACCGTGCCGACCTTGTAAAGCAGCGTGACGAGATGGAGGCAGAAGCCAAGAAGAACAAGACCATCTCCACCGTTATGTTTATCCTATGCATCCTGATCATTCCGCTGATCATTGGAATAGTCTACTACATGAAGTCCAAGAACTGCCTTGAAGAGGTCGCCAGGTTTGAAAGAATGATCGGCGAGTGCGATGAGAGATACCGCAATATCCGCCGTGAGTACAAGGTGGATAAGATCGGCGTGGTTTATGTTCCGGTCGCTACAAAGGTACCGTTTGAGGACAAGAGCATCGTACTGGACCACACCGGCGCCATTGCCGACACCGACTTCAACCTGACCGTCCTGAACCAGCCCGAAGAGTTCCAGAGCTCCGTGCAGGAACTTTCTGAAGCCCTGGACAAAATGCCGGTGGTGGAAAACAACACCATGGCGGAGTCCGTCAACACTGCGGATTACTCCACCTCTATCCAGGACGTTACGCTGTACGACTACACCGGCAGCATCGACCGCCAGGTAAGGAATATCAGCTATCTTCTCGGTGACAGCAACAATGCTTCCGTAAGGATCCCGGTCGTAGACCCGCAGAGCAAGGCTGCCGATTACCTGCGTGACTACTCCACAACTGAAACAGGCTCCCACAATGTTGTAAAGGTGTTCGACGTATCCTTTGACGACCGTCTTGACAAGTTCGCATCCCTGAACGCACTGAAGGACCAGATCAAGACCACCGGCGACTCCGACAGCAACGAGTACATAAAGCGCCTCATGCGCCGTCTGGCGGACTCCGTTCAGCTTCTCACCAAAACCAAGATGTCCTCACAGAGCAAGCTGATAAACTACACTTCCTCCATTTTCAACCTGGTTCTGAAATCCGGCTACACCCAGTACTCCCCCGCCCTTGAAGCCGAGGAGATCGAAAGGGCACGCTCTGAGAACTTCTTTGAGTACCACACCGCTGTCAACGACTATTCACCGTTCTCCCTCAAGGCAAGCTCCGTGGTACGCTATGAGCTCTTCTCAAACAGCTGGATAGCCGAGGACGGCTCCAGGACATCAATGCCGTTCGGCATGCACCAGATAGATGAAGAGATCTTCCAGCCCGTTATAACTGCGCTGATGGAGGAAAACCGCATCGAGAGAATGAAGATCTACAACAATATCGACGACCAGAAGAGAATGTATGTAGACAGATGGAAGACCGAAGTCGGCAACTACTTCAGGGATAACCGCAAGACCGCCGACGACCTTATCACCCACATGCGTGAAACCTACGCAGACTTCATGAATGCACTGACGATGTACAAAACCCTCAAGGAAACCAGCAACTCCATGAAGGCTGACAAGGACATCGAAAAGAGCGAAGTCAGCGAGTCTGATATTTCCGCAGAGCTTATCCAGACCTACAATCTCCAGGCAGAGGAATGCAACCAGCGCCAGGAGGGCTTCGCAGACTACATGGACAGGATCAACGAAAGTATCGACGACAGCACGAAGCAGTTTGAGTTCATCGAGTACTACGAGGGCTCTCTCAGGGACTCCGTTGCGCATGATACCGCAGTTGCTTTCTCCGACCTGCGTGACCTCGACAACCGCCGCAGGAACCTCGTTGCGGTCAGCCCCTATGTTGCCGACAAGGCCGAGCTGCTGCCCGAGCCCGCTATCAGCCCCGAGGTGTTCGACAACATTCAGACCGACCTTGTACAGAAGGTCAACAGTTCGATAGGTCAGCCCGGCATGGTTTCTCTTGACAAGCCCGGTGAAACTCAGGCGGAACTTGGGGGTGTAACGAATAATGGCTAATGGCGCTAACTTTAATTTCGTAGTCGACACCGATCCCATGGCGAACTCCGTTGACGGAGTTTCCGA
Source organism: uncultured Oscillospiraceae bacterium (assembly GCA_934454435.1). GTDB lineage: Bacteria > Bacillota > Clostridia > Oscillospirales > Ruminococcaceae > CAG-115. The sequence goes on from CAKSGA010000041.1 coordinate 17,295, forward strand.
TCACCTCACGGCGACCACTGCGGCAGTTGTCGCAATGCAGACTGCCGTTATCGCAGCAGAAAAGAAATCCGCTGATAAGGTGTGCAAGAATGTTGACAGGGGTTTCTACAGCCTTATACAGTCCCAGCGTACCATGAAGCTGTCCGAGTGCTTCACCGAAGCCCAGTCGAAGATCGCACTGCTTGAAGAACACAAGAAAAACCTCATAAAGACCATGGAACGTATGGAAGCGGACTTCAACCGTGTAAAGGGTCAGTACAGGCAGATCTTCAAGGGACTGGACAAGGCGCTTTCAAACCGTATCGCCCAGCTCGACCAGGAGGCTGTAGGCATTGCGGAGACCAGGAAAAAGGTCATTCTCGGCATGTTTGAGCGCCACATTCCTGAAACCATCGTGACCTCCTCAGAGGTAGACTCCAGGGAACAGGAGATAGTGGCTTCCCGCCTGAAAGAAAAGACGAGTCACTCGCTGGACGTCCTTGCAAACAAGGTCGGCGAGAACCTTGCGTACAAGTCGCTGATGGACTCCATGCTCGACAAGTCCACCACTGAGACCCGCCAGGAGGAATACGTCCCGGTAGTTTACGCCTACAAGCAGAGCAACCTTGTCACCGACTCCTTCGTGCTCACCCTGCATTTTCCGGAATACCTCCCGGAGAGCGCCAAGAACAGCATAAGCCTTGATATCCTCAACCATGACGAGGTATGCTCCAACGACCAGAAAGACGACTTTGAAAGAAAGACCATCTCTGATGAGTTCCAGTCGCTTGTTGCTTCATCGTCAGTAAGCCCCAGGGTCGCTGAACAGATGCTGAAGCTGTTCCAACAGGGAGGCTGCTGATGAGCTACACTAGAAGTTATACAGGCACTGTAACCGTCAGCGGTGATGTCAGGGTAAGCTACCCGCCATCAGAGCACGGCGGAACCACAACCGAACACTACGTGCAGAGTGTTCCGATAAACGTAAACATCACCGTTGCCACCGAGCCCTTTGACCGCAGCATAGGCGTTGCAAAGGCGCATGTTGACGGTCTGACGGCATCAGTTGCCACAATGAACGCCGCAAACTGCGCCAACATCGCAAAGTGCTCCGACCAGGTAGCCAACAAGATAATCGGCGGGTTCTATAACCTTATCCAGAGCGACCTCAGCACAAAAAAGGCGGAGGTCAGGACGCAGCTCCAGGCAAGGTTTGCGCTGCTGCGCTCCCACTCCGACGCTGTGGACGACAAGCACAAGAGAATGCTGACCGACATTGAGAGAGAACGTGCAAAGTACGGTACAGTCTTTTCCGAGCTTGACAAGGAACTCGAAAGACGCATACTCCAGATCGACAAACCTGCGTTCACGCTCAGCAAAAAAGTCAAGGACGAGGTCGTGCTGAAGCCATACCTGACCGTTGCAGCTTCCACCGCCGACAGGCTCAGTGCCGGAAGCAGCACCAGCAGCAAGATAGCGATAGCAGGTCTGCGCAGCAAGGTGTCCGTAGTTCTCCAGAACCTGCTGGACTCACTGCGCAGCAACCTCATGTACCGCCACATGATGCGGGACACCCTGTGGGACAAGTCCGTTGCCGAAGAACAGCAGCTGACCTACATTCCCGTTGCGTACTGCGTTTCAGAGGACATTTCAAGCATGAACACCACCTGCAGCTGCTACGTGTCAGACAACCCCAGGAAAGACAGTATCCTTTCGGCTGTGAACTCATATGTAGGAGCAAACAACACCGCCCCTGCAAGGGATATCCCGCAGGACGAGCTGAAGCTCATCGAACAGGCGTTTTCAAGCATGGTCCAGGACGACTATACGGGTTCAGAAGATCGCAGTGAATATCAGGAGCGTGTTTATACTGAAATATACAAACTGTTCAGGGCTGACTACCCTGGTCTGAAGCAGTTGTGATGACCACATCAGGAGGAGCAAATGGAAACATTACAGGAAATCAGATTAGATGATAAGGATATATTCCTCAAGGATAATATCGTAAAGACAAGTATCCTGCCGCAGGGTGCAAAGGACCTCAAGCGCAACATCAAGGTACAGTCAAACACATTCCTGGAGGGAAGCGTTTTCGGCAACAGCATCAACATTGAGGACGGCGGCGTTGTATTCAAGGGCGCAGTTTTCGCCAATAAGGAGCTGCACGTAGACACTACGATAAACGGCACCGTTAAGTTCAACAAGGCTGTTGCAAGCGCAGAGAGCGTTGCAGCGCTGGTCACTTCGGGCAGAGTCATTTTCGGCTCCGACGTCAATGCGCCCTCTGTAAGACTCAAGAACTGCTATGTAGGCGGCAGCGTTTTCGGAGCTGAAGTTTACCTGGAAAACTGCGTGGTGCTGGGCGGAGTTTTTGCAACAAAGAGCCAGTCCATCACGAACTGCATTTTTGGAACATTCAATGCTCCCAGTGTTGAGCTCAGCGGCGTGAACTACATGCTGTACCCCGCTGCATTCTCCGTAGAGCCGCTTTCTTTCCTGCCCCAGACAGAGCTCTACAACATTTCGATGGCGCACCTGGGCGCTCTGTACAAGGGCGAGCCCGAGAGCGAACATACCGGAAAGATCAGGATGGATATCGAGGACGACCACCAGAGGACCGTTCTTGTTGACGACAGCGACGGCACTACCACCACTGTGAACAGCTATTCAGTTTCCGGCAGACTTCTCGTTGCCGACCTCATCGACTTCGAGAAACTGGAAAATCACTTCCTTATCGGCGCCGGAGCCCTCAACAGCCAGATATTAAAGGTCTACTCACTGACCAAGGCGGACGGCGAAAAATCCGAAGAACTGACCGTTGAAAACATCTCCGCCTTCTTCTTCAGGATAATCTCAGGCGAGGTACAGATACAGGATATCTCCGGCGACATCAGCTTCAGCGAACTCAAGAAAGCGTTCGAGTGATAACACGATAAAATAAATACAGCCGTCCATTCGGGCGGCTGTATTGCAGCTTGTCGAAAAAGTATCTATCCCAGGC
>CAKSGA010000042.1 GCA_934454435.1 uncultured Oscillospiraceae bacterium
CAACACCGCGGGCGGCTACTGCTTCTACCGCGACGCACGCCTCAGAAGGCTCACGCGCTACCGCTATAATAATTGCAGCGCCGCAGTTCTTTTTCCGCCTGCGTGGTTTTCTCATCAGCTCACCCCCTCGTTTCTCTGCATTATATTATTCCGTTGGAGGTATAATGGTTACAGATTTGTTTTAATTTGAACCGTTTGTTACAAAACGATTACAATTAAATGACAGTTTTGTTACTTATATTGACAGTCATTCGGGTTTTATGTATAATAAAGTCAGCAAAGGTAATTACATATGAAAGGGGTTATTAAATATGAAAAGAAATGTTAAATTCATGTCCCTGCTTGCTATTTCGTGCATTCTGCTTACCGGCTGCGGCGGCACTGAAAATTCGGCTGACAGCTCTTCGGCGCAGAGCACTCCTGCGGTGGTGAGCACCTCAGATGAACAGCAGTCCTCCGAGAATTCTTCACAGACAGAGCCGGCTGCGGGAAATGAGCCTGTGTCTGAATCTGATCCTGAATCAGGCACTGAAACTGGTTCCGAAGAAGTAATAGAAACAGTCACACTGACAATGCCTGTTGACCTTGACGGCACCCCGCTCGATTTATCAAAGATGAACTACACCTGTGTTGGCGGAGAATATTATATTTTCACTGACTTCGCCTGGTTTGCATACCCAACAGGAAAGGCAATGGTGACCGTTGACGGGACCGTCCCCAAGCCTGAGGAATACTCTCAGCCGGAGTTCAAGCGCCGCGAGAAGGGTGAGCATATCAACGGTCTGACTATACAGAAATGCGAAACTGAGATAGATGTTTATGATGGGCAAAGCTTCTTTAATGGCTGCAAGGCAGAATTTGAGGGCACTTCACAGCTCACGGGCTATGCCTTTATCCAACCTGAAGATGAGTACATGATGCCGAAAGATGAGATCTACTTTTTGCCGGAGGAGGGTGGCTGCAGTCTGCCGGTGATCTATAACATAAACACGACTATGTCCGACCCGATTTCTTACAATGGCATCTGCTGGGGTAACGAGTATGACCGCTGGTTTGATCTGGGAAGTATCAGCGATTACTCCGGCAAGGAGTGGCTGTCGCTGCTTCCTGAGAATGGGAACCCGGTGCGTGTAATTGCGACTGTCAGCAACATCAAGATGTCCTGGTATAATGATTCTCACATGAGCGGAAACGGCTGGCTGATTTGTACAATTGATGACCTTGAACTCGCATAATCTGCAGATGAATAGAACAAACGACCCGGGAGCAGCCGCTCCCGGGTTATTTTATACAAAAAATAGCGGTAAATTTTGTTGGTTTTGTTAATTTACAAATAAGCTAAAATGACTTAAAATATTATTATACAAATTAAAAAGGTAATCACCTTTAATTGGCACGAAAGGATAGAATTATGACGAAAAAAGCCGTAACGATGAGCGATATTGCAAAGGCTATGAATGTCAGCACAGTTACTGTATCAAAGGCGCTGGGCGACCGTGACGGAGTCAGTGCGGAACTTCGTGAGAGGATAAAGCAGAAAGCCACTGAGATGGGATATCGTGTACATGCAGGTTCCCACGGAACTAAGGACGGTCTGACCTACAACATAGGCATAATCGTTGCCAAGCACTTCATCAGTGACGCAAGCTCGTTCTACTGGATAGTTTACCGCTATATAGTAGAGCTTCTCCAGAAGCAGAACTATTACGGTATGCTGGAGGTCGTAAACGATCATAACGGAATGGAGGAGATACCTAATTCCGTCCTTGACCATAAGGTAGATGGGCTTATCGTGTTAGGTCAGCTTTCTGACGACTACATCGGCAGACTCATCAGCCATCAGCTGCCCACGGTTTTCCTTGATTTCTACGGCAGCCGTGAGGACGCTGACGCTGTGCTCTCTGATAACTTCTACGGAGCCTACATGCTGACCAGTCACCTTATAGAAAACGGACACCGCCGCATAGGTTTTCTCGGCAGCATAAGCTCCACAAGCAGCATTCAGGACAGATACCTTGGATATTACAAGGCGCTGCTTGAGAACCGTATTCCGCTCCGCCAGGACTGGGTGATAGGCGACCGCTCGAACGAAAGTGACATTTTCCCGGAGTTCACCCTGCCGAACGATATGCCGACAGCGTTCGTCTGCAACTGTGACGAAACTGCTTACAAGCTCGTGAACCAGCTGAAGAACAGCGGATACAGCATTCCGGATGATATCTCGGTAGTGGGATATGACAACCACATCTATTCCACGATATGCAACCCCCGCCTGACCACGATCGACGTAAACAGCCGTGTCATGAGTACCGAGGCGGTGGACATAATCCTGCACAAGATACGTGACGGCAACTATCGCCGTGGACGTACCCTGGTGACAGGAAAGCTCGTCCGCCGTGAGAGTGTCAAGACGATAAAGGACGAATAAAACTTCCCCCGATATCAGCGATGATACCGGGGGATAATCTTTAATCAAGGAATATTCTGAGGTTCTTGCTGCGGGACTGCTGACGGAGCTTTCTGAGCGCCTTTGCTTCTATCTGGCGAATTCTTTCACGTGTAACGTTGAATTCCTTGCCGACTTCCTCCAGCGTGTGTGAGCGGTCGCTGCCGATGCCGTAGCGGAATTTGAGCACGTCACGCTCCCGTGCGGGGAGGGTATCCAGCGCCTTGTTGAGCTCGTCCTTGAAAACGGACTGCATTGCGCTGTCGATGGGCGCAGGTGCGTCCTCGTCCGGAATGAAATCGCCGAGAAAGCTGTCCTCCTCTTCGCCGACAGGCGCCTCCAGTGAAACCGGATCCTGGGCGATACGTATTATCTCACGCACTCGTTCCGGGGTCATGTTGAGTTCCTTTGCGACCTCTTCCACCGTGGGTTCATGGCCGTTGCGGTGAAGCAGCAGGTTCTGTGCTTTCTTGACCTTTGTGATGGTTTCGACCATGTGTACTGGTATGCGGATAGTCCTTGCCTGGTCAGCTATAGCCCGGGATATGGACTGCCTTATCCACCATGTAGCATATGTCGAGAACTTGTAGCCCTTGGTGTGGTCGAACTTCTCAACAGCCTTGATAAGCCCGATATAGCCCTCCTGAATAAGGTCCAGGAACGGCATTCCACGGCCTACGAAATGCTTTGCGATGCTTACGACCAGTCGCAGGTTCGCTTCAATGAGCCTGTCCCTGGCATACTCGTCACCGGAGCTTATCTTCTCTGCGAGCTGTATCTCCTCCTCAGCGGAGAGCAGGGGAATGCGCCCGATTTCCTTCAGGTGGACCTTGACGGGATCGTCAACTGCAACGCCGTCGGTGGAATAATCGCTGTCGTCATCGGTGGTGAAATCCAGCGCCGTGTCCAGATCCCCCGTTACTATATCATCGACTATCTCAATGTTATTGCTTTCAAGATCGTCGTACAGCTTGTTTATCTGTTCGGCGTCTATATCCATCTCCTCAATGGCGTCGGTGATCTCCTTGGTGGTGAGCTTTCCGTTCTGCTTGCCACGCTCAAGAAGCTCGCTGATTACTTTAGAGTTGCTCATTCTATATCCTTTCCAGTATTGTACGGATCAATCATTATGTACATGCAATAACTGTTATTCGAGGAAGTCCTTCAGCTTTTTGCTGCGGGTGGGGTGGCGGAGCTTACGGAGCGCCTTTGTTTCGATCTGGCGTATGCGCTCTCGTGTGACCTGGAATTCCTGGCCGACCTCTTCAAGCGTCCTCTGTCTGCCGTCGATAAGACCGAAACGCAGGATTATTACACGTTTCTCCCTGTCAGTCAGGGTGTCGAGAACTTCGCCGAGGGTCTGCTTGAGCACGCTGTTACATGCTTCGTCAGCGGGGGCAGGGGCGTCCTCGTCCGGGATAAAGTCGCCGAGGTGGCTGTCCTCCTCTTCGCCGATAGGTGTTTCAAGTGAAACAGGGTCCTGGGCGATACGGATTATCTCACGCACCTTGTCCAGCGGCATGCTGAGCTTCTCTGCGATCTCGTCCTCGGTGGGTTCATAGCCGTTCTCGTGAAGAAGCTGGCTCTGCATTTTCTTGACCTTTGTGATGGTTTCCACCATGTGAACCGGGATACGGATAGTTCTCGCCTGGTCGGCGATGGCACGGGTGATGGACTGCCTTATCCACCACGTAGCATATGTCGAGAACTTGAAGCCCTTGGTGTAGTCGAACTTGTCAACAGCCTTTATCAGACCCAGATTTCCCTCCTGGATAAGGTCGAGGAACTGCATTCCACGGCGGACGTACTTCTTTGCGATACTTACCACAAGACGGAGGTTCGCTTCGCTCAGGCGCTTCTTTGCGGCGGGGTCGCCGTTCGCCATGCGCTCTGCGAGCTTTATCTCCTCCTCAGTGGTGAGCAGGGGAATACGTCCTATCTCCTTCAGGTAGAGCTTAACGGAGTCGTCAGCGAGCATGCCGTCGGTGTCGTAGCTCTCGTCTGCATTTTCGGACTCAGCAAGGTCGATAAGGCTTTCGATGTCGAGGTCGGCGGTGTAGTCGTCAACTATCTTTATGTTGAGGTTATCGAGCTCCTCATACAGCCCGTTGATCTGCTCAGCGTCGAAATTCAGCTCCTCAAGGACATCTGTGATCTCCTTTGTGGTGAGGCTTCCTTTCTGCTTGCCCTGGGCGAGCAGGTCACGGAGAGATGCTCCGGTGCCGTTGTTTTCTGTCATTAGCTTTTCTTCTCCTTTTGCTTTTGTGCATATGCCAGCAATTCATCTAGCGACATGCTGCCGGCTTCTTTCTGATTTATATTCTCATGATACTCATTGAGCACCCTGATATAATCGTTCACTGTGTCCTCTGAATTCGCAAACTGCGAGAAATCATTCAGTGTACCATATATACGCCCGACTTCCTCGGTGGAGAAAGCCTCGTTGAACATTCCGCCGGCAAAATTCGCACCAGAGTTGTGCTTCTGTTCCATGAACTCGAAAACACGCCGGTTGAAGTCTGTTGCGAAGCCGCCGGGAAGCTTTTTCCGTATCGAAGCGAGCTTGTCCGGATTGTGGAATGCGAAGCAGATTATACCCCGCTCCGCCTTTTCCTCCCTGGGTAGCTTTGCCGCCTCGGGGTTGACCTTGTCGGTGTTTCTCGGTGAGATCAGGCTGCGGTACTCGTCACGGTCAGATTTCTTTTTTTGTCGGGAAATTTCGCTCTCAACAGCGAACCGCACTGTTTCCGGCGGGACTTTTGCGGTATCCGCCGCCTTTGAAACATATACAGCTCTTTCCAGAGGGCTGCGTATCTGGGCCAGGAACACGACCGCTTTCTTGAGATAAGCCGCCCGGTCCTCTTCCTTTGTGAGGTCAAGACCGTAGCAGAGCTTGCCCATCTCGTAATCTATCGCACCGCCGGAGCTCTCTATAAGGTGAGCGAACGCCTGGGCGCCGAATTTCTTGATATATTCGTCCGGGTCCTTTGCGCCGGTCATCTGGAGCACCCTTGCCTTTACGCCGGCCTCGCTGAGCAGGTTTATGCCCCGGGAAGCGGCTTTCTGACCAGGCCCGTCGCTGTCATAGGAAAGAATGACCTCGGACTTGCCCATGCGGCCGATAAGCCTTGCCTGAGTTGAGGTTATCGCTGTGCCCAGCGTAGCGACCGCACTGTCGAACCCTGCCTGGTGCATGGAGATAACGTCCATGTAGCCCTCGCACAGAATGAAGTAGTCCGCCTTGGAGTTCTTTGCATAGTTCAGTGCAAAGAGGTTGTCCCGCTTCTGGAAAACGTAGGTTTCAGAGCTGTTGAGGTACTTTGCCGGGGCGTCCGAAGCCAGAGCCCGCCCGCCGAAAGCAATGATATTTCCCCTCGTGTCGAATATCGGGAACATCACACGGTTCACGAATTTATCGTAGACACGGTTGTTGTTGCGCACCAGCAGTGAGCCATCCACCAGTTCGTCCTCGGAGAAGCCGAGGTTGCGCATGTAGTAGTGGAGCTTGTGGTAGTCGTTGACCGCATAGCCGACGCCGAAGTGCCTGATAGTGTGCTCCGTGAGCTGCCGGCCGGTGATGTAGTTCCAGCCGTCTGCACCCTCCGGTGAGAACAACTGGCGGTGAAAGAACTTTCCGGCTTCACGGTTCATTTCGTAGAGCCGCCTGCGGCGTCTGGCGGAGTCATCGTCCCGGTCCTCGGGCATAGCCATGCCGGAGCGCTGCGCCAGGAACCTTACCGCTTCGATATAGTCAAGGTTTTCGATAGTACGAATGAACGTGATGACATCGCCGCCGGCACCGCAGCCGAAGCAGTAATAGCTCTGTGTGTTCGGGTAGACGTGGAATGACGGCGTGCGCTCGGAGTGGAACGGGCACCGGCAGGAATAGGTAGATCCCGACCGTTTCAGCTCGACATAATTTTCTATAACTGATACGATCTCGTTGCTGTCCCGAAGCTCCTGTAAAAATCCCTCGGGAAGTGCCATAATCTCACCCCGTTCTGAATATTAAGTCAGACCAGTTTACCTGCACTGCCGTTCCAGCCCTTTGGAATGCAGATGTCCTTAAAAAGATTGACAGCGTAATCGTCAGTCATTCCGCTGATGAAGTCACCCACGGCGGACGTCTTGTCGAAGCGCTCCGCAAGGGTCAGGTAAAGTCCCGGCATTTTTTCCGGGCGGTCTATAAAGTATTTGTAAAGGAACTCGACAATATACTGAGCCTTGTCCTTTTCGGCAATAGTTGGCGCCGCATGGTAAACTCTGCTGAACATGAATGCACGCAGTTCATCGTGTGCCTTTTTAGTGACCTCGTCCATGTGGATATTCTCGGCGCCGCCATCGACAAGCGAGCGTACAAGCGTTGTTATACGTGCGGACTTAGTCTGACCGAGTATCCTCACAGGAAATTCCGGCAGATCGTTTTCGTTTATCACGCCGCCCCTTATCGCATCGTCGATGTCATGATTTATGTATGCGATCTTGTCGCAGAAACGCACTACCATGCCCTCCCGGGTCTTTGGCAGGGGTACACCGCCGGAGGTCGTATGGCTAACTATGCCGTCTATGACCTCTGCGGTCAGGTTGAGCCCACGCCCGTCCTTCTCTATGACCTCCACGACACGCTTGCCCTGGAGATTATGAGCAAATCCCCCCGGCATAAGGTCATTCAGGACATGCTCGCCGTCATGCCCGAACGGAGTATGTCCGAGGTCGTGCCCCAGTGCGATAGCTTCCGTAAGGTCCTCATTCAGCCCCAGTGCCCTGGAAACTGTGCGTGAGATCTGGCTGACCTCCAGCGTGTGGGTAAGTCTGGTGCGGTAGTGGTCAGAATGCGGAATAAGAAAGACCTGCGTCTTGTGCTTCAGCCGCCGGAACGCCCGGCAGTGGATTATCCTGTCCCTGTCCCGCTGGAAGTCCGTGCGGAAATCATCGGGCTCCTCGGGCATGACACGACCATTAGTATCAGCGGCTTTGCACGCAAATTCGCTGAGGGTCAGCGCTTCGTTCTGCATGGTACGTTCTCTGGGCAGCATGGCGGTTCCTTTCACAATAATAACTGGATTATCTGCAAAAGGGCATAAATCACCCTCTATTAATTAATACAGTTTTTTCGTGCTTTATCCCTTTTTATAAATAGCATTTTTGTGAAAAGTGCACAAAAGAAAAATAAGAGCCGCCAGTATATTATGCAAAATCAAAGTTGAGCTTTTCAATCTCGCTGACCTGAATATTGCCATTACAGCTGTCAATGAGCTTGTCCGAGAGCGCCCGGGCGTTCTCCTCACGAATGCAGAGCTTTATGCGCACATTGTCGGCGAACTGCTCGTCCTGCACTCTTGCGTCGAGCTCCGCAAATATCTGAGCCAGCCGCCCGTAAAGTCCGTAGTCTACTGTGACCTCCATGCGGACTGCGGATGCCATGCACTTTATATGAGCAGCGTCAACAGCGTCCTTAGCGCCCTTGGTGTAGGCACGCACCAGCCCTCCGGCTCCCAGCAGAACTCCGCCGAAATAGCGTGTAACAACGCAGCAGACGTCAGTCAGCCCCTCCTTGCGCAGGACCTCATATATGGGAACCCCCGCAGTTCCGCCGGGTTCGCCGTCGTCAGAGTGCCTTGCGGCGTTGTTCTCCCGGAGAATATAGGCATAGCAGTTGTGCGTCGCCTTGCGGTGCATGGCACGTATCTCCTCAATGAACGCCACTGCCTGCTCCTCGGTCTGTACAGGGCAGAGGTACCCGATGAATTCCGATTTCTTCTCTATAAACCGTGCTTCGCAGCGACCGGCGATCGTCCTGTATTCCATGAATGCCTCCGTTTTCCCCGTAAATGCAAAAACACACGCAGGAAAATCGAGCGTGTGTTTTTAACCTCATTCTGTCTACTGAATGAGCAATTACTTGCCCATATTGTAGCGCTTCTTAAATCTGTCAACACGTCCGCCAGTGTCAACCAGCTTCTGCTTACCGGTGAAGAACGGATGGCACTTGGAGCAGATTTCTACTCGGATGTCCTTCTTGGTAGAGCGTGTCGGGATCTCGTTACCGCAAGCGCATCTGATAACAGTAGCCTCGTATGCGGGATGAATACCTTCTTTCATGAATTTCACCTCAATCCATATATGCCAAACCCTGGTTTGCTTACCATCAGCGGTTCAGACCTTGGCATAGTCATTACAATTATATATTTTAGCACAACTTCTCAGAAAATGCAAGAGGTTTTGCGAAATTTTCTGAAAAATTTTCGTTCTACATGGAACTTTATTCCAGTCAGAAGCCGAGGATCTTAGTGAAATCAGCGGAGAGCTTTTCCTGGAGAGCCACAGCGTCAGCTTTCTGGGCACCGGTCGTGGTGTAGTAAACCTTGATCTTGGGCTCGGTTCCGGAGGGTCTGATAACAACGCTTGCGTTATCCTGGAGGAAGAATGTGATAACGTTGGACTTCGGCAGGGTGATCTGTTCGGTCTTGCCACCAGTGAAGGTCTTTACGGAAGCCTCGTAGTCAGCAACTGCCTCGACAGCCAGACCGCCGATGGACTTCGGACCGTTCTTCCTGAGGTCGGACATGATCTCGCTCATGCGTTCCATACCGCTCTCGCCCTCGCAGGTGAAGGTGTCGAGCTTGTTGAAGTATACGCCGTACTCGTCGTACATTCTCTTTCTTGCTTCGATGAGGGAGATCCCCTTTGTGCGGTAGAACGCAGCCATCTCGCAGATGAGCATGGAAGCTACTACGGCGTCCTTATCACGTACATAGCCGCCTGCGAGGTAGCCGTAGCTCTCCTCGAAGCCGAAGATGTAGCGATCCTCTTCGCCCTTTGCTTCCAGGAAGCCGATCTGCTCGCCGATGAACTTGAACCCGGTGAGTACTTCACGCAGCTCAACGCCGTACTTCTTGCAGATTGCCTTGGTGATATCGGTGGTTACGATGGTCTTAACTGCAACAGGGTCCTTGGGCATGGTGCCGAGGGCGATACGCTCCTTGCAGATGTATTCGAGAAGCAGTGCGCCGACTTCGTTGCCGGTGAACAGCTCGTAGTGGTCACCATCGGGAACTGCGATACCTACACGGTCGCAGTCAGGGTCGGTAGCGAGAAGCAGGTCGGGCTTTTCCTTTTCGCAGAGCTTCAGACCTACAGCGAGAGCTTCCTTGATCTCAGGATTCGGATAGGGGCAGGTGGGGAAGTTTCCGTCAGGGTTCTCCTGCTCAGGAACTACAACGACGTCCTTTATGCCGATCTCCTTGAGAATACGGCGTACAGGCTTGTTGCCGGTGCCGTTAAGAGGAGTGTAAACGACTTTCAGACCGCTTCCTGCAACGAGGTCGGTGTGCAGACCCTGTTCCTTGACCTTTGCGAGATATGCGTCGATAACGTCGTCGCCGATGAAACTGATCATGCCGTCAGCGACAGCCTTGTCGAAATCAGTGGACTTTACGCCGTCAAAAATGTCTATAGCGTTGATCTTTGCAAGAACGGCCTCGGCAGCCTCAAGGGTCAGCTGGCAGCCGTCGTTGCCGTATACCTTGTAACCGTTGTACTTAGCGGGGTTGTGGCTTGCTGTTACCATGATACCGGCACCGCAGCCGAGGGCTCTTACAGCCCAGGAGAGCATAGGAGTAGGCATGAGTTCCTTATAGATGTGGACCTTGATGCCGTTGGCAGCGAGCACCTCAGCAGCACTCTTGGAGAAGTAGTCGGACTTGATACGGCTGTCACAGGAGATAGCCACTACCTTCTTCTCACCGCTTGAGAGAATGTACTCAGCAAGACCCTGAGTAGCCTTCTTTACGGTGTAAACATTCATTCTGTTGGTTCCGGCGCCGATAACGCCACGGAGTCCGCCGGTGCCGAATTCAAGATCACGGTAGAAACGGTCGTTCTTGCCGTCCTCGTCGTCCTTTATGCTTTCGAGTTCTTTCTTGAGATCCGGGTCAGCGACTGCCTTGGCGAGCCACAGATCATACTGCTTCTGAATATCTGCCATTATATGTTCCTCCTGTTGTTCTGTATTTAATCAGGCGGGAATTACCTCTGCCTGAACAATCACTAATATTATAGCATACTCTTCACCGAATTTCAAGAGGAAAAAGCAAAAATTCGTTAAGTCCTGTGAAGAGGTTATTACTTAACGCCGTATGCTAAATACTTTATACTTAAATGAGTACCAGCGCATCTATAAATCCACGTGTTCCTTTACAGTTCTGAACACAGGATCATTGTCGGGGGCTGAATTTTATTCTTTCCCCCTTGACAAAATGAAAAGAATATGCTATTATATTTATGGTTAGAGAAAACTAACCTATACCGCATTTACTGCGGCTGTTTTATAATCGCAGAGTTAGTGCAAGCTAATAAGCGGATAAAATGACCCATATCAGCAAAGGATAGGAGAAGGCTATGTCAACGGAAGAATGCAGGCGGTTCGAGAAGAAGCTCGCCATTCATACAGCACCATCGCTGCTGGGAATAAAGTGCGCAAGTCTGCTGACCTTATCCCGCAGTGAGTTCGACATCGGGGGCAACGCCCGCAGGTTCAACCGCAGGGCGTCTGCGAGGGGACTTCGCATAAAGGTGCTTCGTGAAGAGTGCGCCTGTCGTGACCGTTCGCTGATACTACTCTATAATGAGAAAAAGTTGGCAGAGCGGCTTTTCGGAGCTGACGCCCGGGAGCTTCTGAGGGAATACGGCTATACGGACGAAATGTCGCTGGAACAGTGCCTTGACCGGCTCTCCCAGCGGACGGCATGCGATGATTTCCCGCATGAGATCGGCGTGTTCCTTGACTATCCGGTCGAGGACGTCAGGGGATTTGTCCAGAACAGCGGCTGCAATTACAAGCTGTGCGGCTGCTGGAAGGTGTATGGCAGCGTTGAGAGCGCACGCAGAAAATTCGCAGCATATGACAGGTGCAGGGAATACCTTTGCAAAAAACTTGATCAGGGCGAGGATATATACCGTGCCCTGAGGATATCTTAAGGAGGATAAATTTATGAAAACAGCAGTTATTTACTGGAGCGGAACAGGCAATACGGAAGCTATGGCGAAAGCCGTGGCAGAGGGCGCAGGTGCAGATCTTTTCAGCGTTTCTGCATTCTCCGGTGATGTTGCCGATTATGACGCAGTGGCATTCGGCTGCCCGGCAATGGGCGCTGAAAATCTTGAAGAGGGCGAGTTCGAGCCGTTCTTCGAGGGTATTGAAAGCAAGCTCTCTGGCAAGAAAGTAGCTCTTTTCGGCTCCTACGGCTGGGGCGATGGCGAGTGGATGCGTGAGTGGGCAGAGCGTGTTAAGAACGATGGGGCGGTCCTGGTAAACGATGAGGGCCTTATCGTGAACGAGAGCCCTGACGATGCAGCCCTGGCTGATTGCAAGGCGCTCGGTGCCAGGCTCGTTGGCTGACAAAGACTTTGGGTACGGTGTTTTTGCTGTGCCGTGAATTCTATCTCTCCGGGAGATATCGCAATACCCGAATGCAGGCGATAGCTCCCTGAGCCTATTTCATCATGACTTTGCCATGCACCGAAATGTGCATGGCGCTTTTTTTCTGAAACTTTTGTGATAACGCCGCTGAGTGGTCACTTTCACTTGACAAACCGATTTCTGGGGGATATACTATATTATATCATAAAGAAAAGAGGCGGGAATATGACTGACATAAATACTGGCCTGACAAGCGACCAGGCTGCCGAAAAGACTTCCAGGGGCGAAAACGCCGGAGATGCTCCGGTCAGTTCCAAGAGTATAGGGCGTATTCTGTCCGATAATATATTCACGCTGTTCAATCTGATAAATGTCATTATTGCGGCGGTGGTATTTCTTGTGGGAGCATACCGGAACATGCTCTTTATGGGGGTCATTCTGTGCAATATTGCCATAGGAATTATCCAGGAGATACGTTCCAAGCGAATGATCGACAGGCTCTCCCTCATCTCTGCACCAAAGGCGCACCTGCTGCGGGACGGTGTCGAAACGGTGCTCCCGGTGGCGGATATCGTTCCCGGGGACATCATGCTGCTGGCTCCGGGCAGGCAGCTCTGCGCAGACGGCGTGCTGTCCTGCGGTTCCCTTGAGGTTGACGAGAGCCTGCTCACCGGCGAGAGCGACACAGTCGTGAAAAATCCGGGCGACACGCTGTATTCCGGAAGTTTCGTGGTTTCCGGCAGCGGAAAGGCGGAGGCCACTGCGGTAGGTCCCAATGCATATGCCAACAAACTCGCCGCCGGAGCCAAGAAGTACAAGAAGCGCCATTCCGATATGATGGACGCCATCAACAAGATCATTTCCACGATATCAGTGTGTATTCTGCCGTTTTCGCTGGTTCTGTTCACAAAGGCGCTGTTCGTTGCGGGGCAGGGGATACAGTACAGCGTTACCAGTACTGCGGCTGCCGTTATCGGCATGATACCCGAGGGACTTGTGCTGCTGACGAGTATCGCACTTGCGGTCAGCTCCATACGGCTGGCACGCAGGCGCACACTGTGTCAGGACCTTTACTGTGTTGAAAGTCTTGCAAGGGTCGATGTGCTCTGCCTTGACAAGACCGGAACCATCACCACTGGCTGCATGAAAGTAAGCGATGTGATCAGGCTGGATGACAGTATTGACCCGGCTCCGGCGCTGGCAGCCCTTGCGGGAGCACTGGGAGAGGAGAACCAGACCATGGCGGCGATAGTCCGGGAGTTTCCCGGCGGAAGCTCCATGAAGTGCATAAAGACCGAGCCGTTTTCCTCTGTGAGAAAATGGAGCGCAGCCCAGTTCGATGGTCACGGAACTTACGTGATAGGTGCCCCGAATTTCGTGCTTGGCAGGGAGGAGTACGCCGGGATAAGTGCCCGCTGCGAGGAATACTCCACAAAGGGAATGCGTGTGCTGCTTCTGGCGGTGAGCGGCGGTGCGCTGCCTGACAAGGCGCTCCCGGCGGGACTTCACCCGGCTGCGCTGGTGGTCATCTCCGACGAGATACGGGAGAGTGCTCCGGCGACCCTGGCGTACTTCCGGGAGCAGGGGGTGGATATCCGGGTGATTTCCGGCGACGACCCCGTGACTGTAGCAAACGTGGCAGCAAAAGCGGGTCTGGAGCACTCAGAAAGCTGCGTTGACGTTTCGACCCTCAGCGATGAAGAGCTGACCGCAGCGGCTGGGAAATACAAGATTTTCGGCAGGGTGACACCGGCTCGCAAGCTGGCTCTTGTAAAGGCTCTGAAAGCCGCAGGGCACAAGGTGGCAATGACCGGCGACGGCGTGAATGACGTCCTTGCCCTGCGTGAAGCGGACTGTTCAGTTGCAGTCCAGTCCGGCAGTGACGCAGCCCGGTGTGTGTCACAGCTCGTTCTTCTCGACAGCGACTTCTCGTCAATGCCGCTTGCGGTGGAGGAGGGGCGCCGCTGTATCAACAATATCCAGAGGTCGGCGGCGCTGTTTCTGGTCAAGACTATCTTCTCGTTCCTGCTTTCGGTGATGTTCCTGTTTTCGTCCTCGGCGTACCCTTTCCAGCCAATACAGCTTACGCTTATAAGCGCACTGTTCATCGGAGCACCGTCATTTCTGCTGGCGCTTGAGCCCAATAAGGAGCGTGTCGAGGGAAGCTTCATCGCAAACGTGCTGAAAAAGGCGCTCCCGGGAGGTCTGACGGTTGTTCTGGGAATAGGCTCCCTGCTTGTGCTTCAGAATATTTTCGGTATCCCGCAGGAGAGGCTGTCGGTCATGGCGGTCTATGCGACTGCCGGTGCGCTGTACGGAGTGCTTTTTAGGGTCTGCAAGCCTTTCAGGAAGTGGCATATCGCAATGCTGGTCGCCGTCCCGGTACTGTTCTGCGGAGCCTGCTGGGTGATAAGCCCGCTTTTCTATATCGTACCGCTGAGCTTTTATGAATGGCTGTGTATGGCAGGAGTCATTCCCGGGGAGCTCCTGGTGTTCTGGGGACTGGTGAACCTCCTTGGCAGGATATTGCGGCGATGGTCGGGAGGGTTCCCGCCGATGCCCCGGGCTAAGCGTGCCTGCGCAATTATCGTGCTTTCGCTTTCCGCAGTTTACATGCTGTGGCTGGCGCTCATTGTGACGGATTATATCGCAGTGCTGAATGGTTCGCAGCCGGTGTTTGCAGCTGACGCCGGCGATGGTTCACTGAAAGGACTGTTGTATACCGTTACAGGTAATGTGATCCGGGTCTTCGGACACGATATCATTGTATAAAATGACCCCCGGGCGTGCTTGTCCGGGGGTAACTTGTTCAGAAATCTTTTCTGATATTATTTAGTATCTCGTTTGTTTTAAGATTTTCCATATCATGACCGGGAACCGGAGCGGGAGTTGTGACATACATGTTTCCGCTCTTTATGAGTGAAGTTATCGCCAGGAACTCAGTGCCGAGGCGGTTTGCGATCTCATTTTCAGGGAACATGCACATCTTTGTTGCACAGAGTGCGCTTATTCCGTAGGTATATGTCCACATGTGCTGGAACAGGACCTTGGACTGTTCGGCGTTCAGACCATAGTCACGCTCTATAACTTCGGTGCAGAGATCCTCATATTCCCCGAGGCTTCCGAAGAAGGAGCCGGGATTTGCGGGCTTTTTGCTCTCGGTCATAAAAACGAGCTGGAACAGCTTTGGCTCCCTTATAGCGAACCGTACCATTCTGATACCAGCTTCCTTGAACGCCGGGGTGAAATCCACGACCTCACGGATGTAGCTGTTGAAGCGTTCCTTTGCGGCTTCGTGAACGAGTTCGACTACCTCGTCCATGCTCTTGAAAACTGTGAAAATAGGTCTTGCTGAGCTACCGAGCCACTCGCCGAGGTTACGGGTGGTGAGGTACTCGATACCCTTTTCGCTGACGAGCTCAAGGGCTCCGTTTACTATTTCTTCTCTTGTAAATTTTGGTTTTGGCGGCATAGCTGCTACCTCCTTGAAAAACTGAAACGATGCTTGTGTTATTATTGTATCACAACTAGCATTTTTTGTCAATGGTTTGCTTGATACAATTAAAACGAATGTTGTATATGTAATTCGTATACTTAATATATCAGCATCTTGTGCCGTAAGCACGGTATTTGCAAGTGTCCTTGGCATTGCAGTCCTCACAGCTGCGGCGTTTCTTGTCGAGCTCACCACGATAAAGACCCACAACACCTATGATGGTCTTTCTGGGAGTAAGCATATGTGTAGCCGTACAGCATACGCCGATCTTACGCACAGCGTCCACCGAAGCAATAAGCAGGGGGGCGCACTCTATCGGGAAATCTCCATAGCCTGCACCGTAGCACCAGGTAGTACTGTAGCCCGGCATATTAGTCAGTATATCCTGTCGTGCTTCCTCGCTGACCTGCTCTATCATAGCATTTGCAAGGGCGTCCGAGATAACGGCTTTCATGGAGTCTGAAACATCCAGCTTTTTCAGATACCTGTCAGTGTCTGAAGAAAGCGTGGAGCACACCACCGCCGCCTTATCACAGCCCCGGAGGTGCTCTGCGATGTCTTTGCCCTCGAGATAGAAATCACAGTCGGAAAGGGAAATGTCCCGCCCGCTGCGGACGATATTGAACACACGCCACACGAACTGTGGCCGTGCTTCCTTTATGAGTTCCTGTTCGCATTCGTCTATAACAGCGCTGATGCGGGCGTCAGGCTCCTCGGTGTAGCCCATATAACGTAGTGCTTCCGCACGGTTTATCCGGGTTATTTCACTTGTCACAGCGTATCACCCTTTCTATGCTTTCACTGATTTTTCTGGCAACGTATGGGTTGTTCATTGTGTAAAGGTGGATACCGTCCACGCCCTGGGCAATAAGGTCGATTATCTGATCTACGGCGTATGCGATACCGGCGTCACGCATTGCTTCGGGGTTGTCGCCGTAGCGGTTGATCATCTTTGTGAACTTCAGCGGGAGGCTGGCACCGCACATCGTTACCATTCGCTGAACGGACTTTGCATTCACGCAGGGCATGATACCCGCTTCTATCGGGACGTTTATCCCGGCTATTCTTGCTTTTTCAAGGAAATTGATGAACGAGCTGTTGTCGAAGAACAGCTGTGATATCAGGTGCGAAGCACCAGCGTCCACTTTCTTCTTCAGGTTATGTATGTCGTCCACCATGTTTGCTGCTTCAGGGTGGACCTCAGGGTAGCAGCCGCCGGAGAAAGAAAGATTTGAGCGGGGCTTCATATATTCGATAAGGTCGCTGGCATGAAGGAATTCATGCTTCGGCGGGATGTTCGGGTTGATGTCGCCACGCAGTGCAAGCACGTTTTCAACGCCGCTGGCTTCAAGCTCCTTTATTTTCTCGTCTATCTCCTCATGCGTTGAGTTCACGCAGGTAAGATGTGCGATGGACTCGGTATGGCAATGTTCCTTAATTCGCTTGACTAGCTCAATTGTAGAGGCTCCGGCAGCGGAACCACCTGCACCATATGTCACGCTGATAAAATCAGGGTGAAGATCCCCCAGCTGCTCCAGAGTGTCGTAGATCGTGGAAACGTCGCTGTCCTTCTTCGGAGGGAAAACCTCGAAAGAGAGCACAGTGCGGCCGTTTTTGAACAGTTCAGGTATTTTCATTTAGTACTCCGATCAGTTTTCTGCGATGTATTTTTTGAGAGCCTCTGCGATCTGCGCAGGACATGATGTCGGCTTGCTGCCGCATGTGATGCCCTCCAGACGGTCGATGACGTCCTGGAGCTTCATTCCGGTCACGAGGGATGAAATACCCTTTAGATTTCCGTTGCAGCCGCCGATCACTTCCAGCGACTTTATCGTGCCGTTCTCAATATCAAAAACCATCTTGCGGGAGCATACGCCCCTGGGAATATATTCGTACTTCATATTTCTGCACCGCCTGTATTATTTGTTGTTCCTGAGCCATTCGTCAGCCACTGCGTCTGCGACTGCATTCGCAACGGATTTGTCCAGGGCACTGGGGATAATGTAATCCACGGAGAGCTTGTCATCGGTCACAAGACCTGCGATGGCGTAGGCTGCTGCGAGCTTCATTTCCTCTGTGATAGCCTTTGCACGTACTCTCAGTGCACCCTTGAAGATCCCCGGGAACACCAGCACGTTATTTATCTGGTTCGGGAAGTCGCTGCGGCCGGTGCCGACGATATAAGCGCCGCTCTGCTTTGCGAGGTCGTAAGTGATCTCCGGCTCGGGGTTCGCCATCGGGAATAGCACGGGCTTTTCAGCCATGGACCGTACCATTTCGGGGGTAACGAGGTTCGGCTTGGAAACGCCTACGAAAGCGTCAGCACCCCTGAGAGCGTCAGCAAGGCTGCCCTTTATATTGCGCTTGTTGGTGAGCTTTGCTATCTCCGAATGCGCAGGATTTGCATACTGCTCGTCACGGTTGATGATACCGCAGAGATCCACCATGATAAGGTCGCCAACGCCGAGCTTCAGCAGGAATTTGCCGATAGCGATGCCTGCGGAGCCAGCGCCGTTTATAACTACGGTGATGTCAGAGAGTTTCTTGCCGGCGAGCTTTATGGCATTGATCATCGCAGCGCCGACAACTATAGCCGTGCCGTGCTGGTCATCGTGGAATACCGGGATATCCAGCTTTTCCTTGAGCTTAGCTTCTATCTCAAAGCATCTGGGGGCTGAAATGTCCTCAAGGTTGATACCGCCGAAGCTGTCGGAGATGAGTTCAATAGTGCGGACGATTTCGTCAGGATCCTTGCTCTTGATGCAGAGAGGGAATGCGTCAACATCGCCGAATTCCTTGAACAGGCAGCACTTGCCCTCCATTACCGGCATACCTGCAAGACCGCCGATGTCGCCAAGACCCAGCACTGCCGTGCCGTCAGTGATGACTGCGACCAGGTTGCTGCGGCGTGTGAGCTTGTAGGAAAGCTCGGGGTCCTTTGCGATCTCAAGGCAGGGCTGAGCCACACCGGGAGTGTATGCGAGGGAGAGGTCCTCACGTGTATTGATGGGCGCACGGGAGATTACCTCCAGCTTGCCGCCCCATTCATAGTGTTTCTGGAGTGCTTTTTCTTTGATGTCCATGATATCGTCCTTCTTCTGTTTTATATCAGGGCTTATGCCTTGCCCTTGTGGTTGATTATCTTCGTGAGGGAGTCCTCGGGAGTGGTGTTCGAGCCTATCTGTATCGCATAGTGGTTATAGAACCCGTGGAAGTCAGACCCGCCGGTGACGAGCAGCCCGTTTGCTGTAGCAATGTTCTGGAGCTCTTTACGGTACTTTTCGTCAGCGCTCTGGTGCCATACCTCAACGCCGTCTATCTCGTGCTTTGAAGCGAGCTCCTCAAGAAGCTCCGTGCTGTCGTAGACTTTAGGGTGAGCCATCACGGAGATACCTCCGGAGGCACGTATCAGCGTGGTGACAAAATGCACGTCCGGGTAGAAGTCAGCCTCGGAAGCGACTTCGGCAGCGCATATACCCTCCTTTGCGTCAAAAATGGAGTCGTAGACGTCGCCGTAGAGTTCGGTGGTGTAGCCGTAGTCCATCAGCGCATGCATGATGTGGCATTTGTAGATGGCCTTGCTTCCTGCGGAGTATCGCAGAATGCTCTCCAGCGTGATGGGATATTTGTCCAGCACCTTTACTGCCATGCGCTTGCCGAGATCCATTCTCCCGGTGGAGGTGCGCAGGCACAGACCCTCGAGCCTGTCAGGCTTTGCAGGCATGTAGCACAGAATATGTACTTTTTTCCTGCGGTCGTTGTCGAACGCCGAAAATTCCACAGCGGGAATGACATTGACGTTGTACCTTTTCCCGAGCACCGCAGAGCGGGACAGGGAAGCCAGGCTGTCGTGGTCAGTTATCGCAAGGCAGCGGACATCGTTTCTGTCCGCCTGACGGATAACGTCGGAAATACCGAGCGAGCCGTCGGAAATAGTCGTGTGGCAATGCAGATCTGCTTTCATTGAGTCACCTCGTCTGTATATCGAACCGGCGTGCGCCGGAAATTCTGGACGGTCTGACGTGTCTGGCACTGTCGTAACAGCACATACACCGATTAATATTATACCACGATTACTGCCCAATTGCAAGTGTTTTTTTAGGATTTTATCAATTTAATGAGGAAGAGTGCCATATTATTTACTTAGTAAGATTATAGCCTTGTCCTATTACTGGCGTACAATTATATAAAAAACAGTTGACACGGACCCGATGGGGGAGTATAATATAATCACATAATTATATTTCGGATAAGGGGAGTATTATGACACTTCAGCAGATGAAATATATTCTGACCATCGCCGAGGAGGGCTCCATGAACCGTGCGGCAGAGCAGCTCTTTATTTCCCAGCCGTCCCTGACGAGCTCGGTGAGGGAGCTTGAAAAGGAGATCGGCATACAGATATTCGTGCGAAGCAGCAGGGGAGTTACCGTGACCTCAGAGGGCGCAGACTTCCTGATGTACGTCCGGCAGGTCTACCAGCAGTATGAGCTGCTTCGCCAGAAATACGGCGAGAGCGGCAGCGCCAAGCGGCGGTTCGGGGTTTCCACGCAGCACTATTCCTTTGCGGTAAAGGCATTCGTTGAGATGGTAAAGAACTTCGGCACGCTGAATTTTGATTTTGCAATTCGTGAAACACGTACTCTTGACGTCCTGAAAGACGTGGGCGGATTTCGCAGCGAGATTGGGATAATATATCAGTGCGACTACAACCGGAAAATAATCGGGAAGCTGCTTCACGACCTGGAACTGGAGTTCGTACCGCTGATAGACTGCCACGCATACGTCTATCTCTGGAAGGACCACCCTCTGGCAAACGAGAGCTCCATCAGCCTGGAGCAGCTTGCG
>CAKSGA010000043.1 GCA_934454435.1 uncultured Oscillospiraceae bacterium
AATTTCTATTATTTTTTCAATTTCTACTGGTAATTTCAGCTGATATGCTGTATAATGTTCTTGTGGGTTTTGTTTTTGCACAATTACATTATACCACAAAAAAGGCTGCTTCCTTGTTTTTTTCGGGATGCAGCCTTTTCTTTTGTTTTTTACAGCGCCGATATTTTATTAATGAAAAACTATGCCTGATCCTCCCAGCCCTGGATCCTGCGCCAGTGGTCAGGCGTACAGACCACCGCCGTGCTGTCGTTGTTACGGAAGAACAGTGTGTAAGTCCCGCAGGTGTTGTCCCTGCCGAAGAACGCTATGATGCTTCCCACCAGGTTGTTCTCGCCCTCCACCGACGCAACACGATAAAAGCAGGTGCGCCACTTCTCATGAAATCCATACATGCAATATAGCGTCAGCGTATCTCCGCTCCGGGAAAAGCTGATTATCTCATTGTCGAAGAATTGGAAATCCTTGTGCATCTGCTGCCTCCTGTTCTCTTTTGGGGCGACCTCTAAAAACCGGTTTGAAAAGGGAAAATGGGTAGAGTGCGCCGAATGCGAGGAGGTTTAACGAAGCAGGCGGTGTGCTATACACATTTTCGCTCAAACGAGGTTTTAAGAGGTGACCTTAATATATATAAAGTATAACAAATCGGCAAATAAGTGTCAAGGAACTCTTCCTAATTGTTGTTTTTCTCTTCCTGTTTGTCAGTCTTTCAGGTTAAAATAAATAAACCGCCCTTTATCGGACGGTTTATAAAAATTTCACATCGTTGCCTGTGGTGGAGCGTCAAAAGCCTTGCCGGACTTGATAAGCCCCATGACCGCCCTGAACTGCTGGGACAGCATCATAGAGACCTCCTCCTCGTCGTAGCGGCATACCTTTGATGCGATCAGCACGCCCAGACTGAACGTGAACAGCCACACGCTGCGGAACAGCACCTTCGCCTCCTCCAGATTCAGCCCATAGTCACGTATGATGAAATCAAGGCATTTCTGGGTCGTCCCGCCGAGCTTGTCAAATACCTTATCAAAGCTGACGCTCTGTTCATTTTCTGTCATATACAGCAGCTGGAACAGCTTCGGCTGCTCTGTCGCAAAAAGTATCATCTGCATCCCCACGTTCTTGAACGCAGGGGTACCGATTTCTGAGTCGTTGCGGGCGTATTCGTCAAACTTGTGCATTGCCGCTGTCTTGACCTCTTCGATCAGTTCATTCATATTCTTGAACGCTGTAAATACGGGTCTTGTGGATGTCCCGAGCGCCGCCCCGAGATTTCGTGCGTTGAGTGCGCCTATACCTTTTTCGGACACCAGCTCCAGCGCTATCTGAATAATTTCCTCACGTGTATATTTCGCTTTCGGCGGCATATCAACATCTCCTTAGCCTGATAATGTTGTGTAACATTTGTTACATTATACCACATTTGCGTCCTGATGTCAATAGCTGACGAAAAAGTTTGTACATATTTCCCCAACTTCTTGCACCACTCGTTTTTCTATCTGCCTGAGGGCTCTCTATAACTTGCTTCGCAGGCTTTCACAAAAGGGTAAAAAAGCAGTGAAATATGAAGATTTGGTGATATCTGTGACAATTTAAGGAAAATTAGCACTCTCCTATTGACAGTGCTAAAAACTTGTGCTATAATATGATCAGAACGAAAGGAAAGGATCAAGGGACAGGGTCCCGGGGATCAATACCTCAGTTCATAAAATTAATTTCAGCGCAGACCCAAGAACCTGCGAAAGGAGTAATGACTTATGTTAGCAACCTACAGAAACAATATATTTGACGACCTCTTCAATTCCCCGTTCTTCACCAGAAGTGAAGCGAACATGATGAAGACCGATATAAAGGAACACGACAACGGCTATGAGCTGACAGTCGATCTGCCAGGCGTCAAGAAAGAGGACATCAAGGCGGAGCTGAATGACGGCTACCTGACCATCACCGCCGAGAACAATACCTCCAAGGACGAGAAGGACGAAAAGGGCAAGTACATCTGCCGTGAGCGTTACTCCGGTTCCTACAGCAGAAGCTTCTACGTTGGCGATGCTGTGACCGAAGAGGACATCAGGGCAAAGTTCGAGAACGGTACCCTTACGCTTGATATCCCCAAGAAGGAAGCTCTCCCCGAGAAGCAGAACAAGTACATTGCCATCGGCTGATACCTTCCATCAGCAGTAAACAATAAATGACTTCCCCCCTGTCAGAGTGCCCGGCACCCGGACAGGGGGGAGTTTTTTATCAGAATTTCACCTCGCCGGGGGTCAGCGCCGGGGCGCTAACAAGCTCCGTGAACAGCTCGCTGTAGCTGAGCTTTCCCGGTCTGAGAAGAACTGCGCCGGCACGCATGCTGACGGGTATCTGCTTCCCGTTATGCTCCACGCCCTCGCCGTTGTGCGACAGTATCCGGTGCGCAAGCTCCGCTGTCTTGTCACGGTCGGAAAGACCGGTCAGCATTGCGAATTCATCGCCGCCTATGCGGAACATGAGCATTCCGTCAGAGCATTCCCGGTCAATGCGGTGCAGGCACTCGAGAATGACCTTGTCGCCGGCTTCATGGCCCAGGGTGTCGTTTATCTCCATAAGGTGACAGGTGTCAAAGCTGAGAATATAGGTGCCCTGCATCGACCTGATGTAGTCGTAAAGCTCGGAAATATCGTATCTGTGTGTCATGATAAGCTCTCCTTCGTGCATAAAGTGCCTGGGGAGGTCCAGCCGTGGAGTCAGCCCGGAGAAATTCCAGCTGCGGCGGTACTCGCTGGGAGTGGTCCCCCACACCCGGCTGAACGCCCTGGTGAACGCTTCTGCGCTGCCGGAACCGTACTTCAGCGCTCTCACAAGACTCCTGACCTCGTTCTGCTGTATCTCACGTGCCGCAAGCGTCAGCCTGCGCCGGGTGATGTAGTCGCCCACGCTCTTATGGAACACATTGCGGAACAGCTTCTGGAGCCCGGAAAGGGAACAGTACACGCTGCGTGCTATGTCCTCCTGGGTCAGCTCCTCCGCCAGATGCTCCTCAATATAGCTGAGTGCAGAGGTCAGCATGTTCAGTTTTTCGGTATCCACAGGCGCTCCCCCTTTGTTTCGTTGTAAGCTTACACCTATATTATAGCCGTTTTCCTGATTTCTGTCTTGATAATTTGAGCAAACTCAGAGGATCCTCGCAGCCGCACGGGGAAGCTCACAGAACGCCTGTATTTCCGGGACCTCCCTGTTCATCTGACCGAACCCGTACGCCGCACGTATGAACGGGACCCCGGCAAGGTCAGCGGCGTCAAGGTCGCCCTGGGTATCGCCGATGTACACGGCGCTGTCGATTTGGTTTCGCCCTATGACCAGGCGGATATTCTCGCCCTTGCACAGCCCCGTGCCGCCTGCGCTCTCGAAGTCGTCAAAGAGGTCACGCATTCCTGCAAAATCAAGGAAGCACTGTATATAGCCGTCCTGGCAGTTGCTGACTATTATCAGCGTGTAGTCCCTGCGGAGCTCCTCAAGTGTTTCCCGCAGCCTGGGGTAGAGTTTCCCGCCGTGCTCTGCGATATATCCCAGTTCATAGCTCACGCACTCCCGCAGGACTTTCCTGCGCAGCTCGTCAGGGGTGTCCGGCAGCGCAAGGGGGAAAATCTGCTCCAGGGTCTTTCCCATGAACCCACGGATATCCGCCGGCGTGAACCTGCGGTCTATATCAGGGTACCTGCCGAGCACCACGTTCCATGAGCCGCAGACGCTCTCGGAGCTGTCCCACATGGTACCGTCAAGGTCAAAGATAAGTGCTTTTTTCATATTGTTTCTCCTTTGTGAAATATTGCTGCCGTTCCCCGGCTGGGAAAAATGTCGAAAGAAAATAGTAAATGGGGCTTGATTTTTTATTTGGAGTGTGATACAATAAATGTATCATTCACTGGGAGGTAATTTTATGTACAGAGTTTCCTTCACCGGATACCGTCCGCAGAAGCTGCCGTTCAGCGGCGAACAGGACCCGATGTGCATTGCGCTCAAGAAAAGGCTTTATGACAAAATCGTGTTTCTGTATGAACATGGTACGGCAGAATTTTTCTCCGGAATGGCGCTCGGGATTGACATGTGGTGCGCTGAAGCAGTGCTGTCGCTGAAAAAGCTCCACCCCGAGATAAAGCTGACCGCCGTTCTCCCCTGCCGTGGGCAGGAGGTCAGGTGGAGCCCCACAGACCAGCAGCGCTACCAGAATATCCTCGCCGCCTGCGACAAGGTGATGTGCCTTTCCGACCACTACACCCGGGATTGCATGCTGAACAGGAACCGGGCACTCGTAGACCTCTGTGATATTCTGCTCGCAGTATATGACGGCAGACCCGGCGGCACGGCGTACACCGTTGACTACGCAAGAAAGGTCGGGAGAAAGGTGCTGGTCATTCCTCCCACACCGGACATGTGAACAGATCTGCAAAAACAGGGCGGTCCTGCGAAACGGCCGCCCTGATACTTTTACTTTTCTGCACTTATTATGCTGCCGCCGCCAACGACGATATCCCCCTGATACAGCACCACTGCCTGGCCCGATGTGACCGCCCTCTGCGGCTCGTCAAAAACGACATGGACAAGCCCGTCCCTGTCTGCCCAGACCTGCGCTGCTGCTTCCCTGCCGTTGTAGCGTGTTCGTGCGCTGACCCTTACCGGCTCCTTCGGAGCGTCCTCCCACAGTATCCAGTTGAAGTCCCCGGCGGTAAGGCTGGAAGAATACAGACCCTCCTCACGGGAGAGGGTCACGGTGTTGTGCTCCATGTCCTTCCCGCAGACGTACATGCGCTCGCCAAAGCCCACGCCAAGTCCCTTTCGCTGACCTATCGTGTACCTGATTATGCCGGAATGCTCGCCGATACGGTTCCCGCTAACATCAAGGAAATCACCGTGGGGGTAGGTCTTTCCGGTGCGCATGCGAATGAACTCCGCATAGTCGCCGTCCGGCACGAAACAGATGTCCTGACTGTCGTGCTTGTGAGCGTTGAGCAGACCAAGCTGCTCCGCCAGCGACCGTACCTCCTCCTTGCTGGAGAACTCCCCGAGAGGGAATATCGTGTGCGCAAGCTGCTCCTGGGTCATGGAATACAGTACGTAGCTCTGGTCCTTTGCGGTGTTGAGCGCCTTTTTCAGCACCCAGCGTTTCCTGTCCGGCAGGTACTCCGTGCGGGCATAATGACCCGTCACGATGTACTCACAGCCCAGCGCCCTGCCCCGCTGATACAGAAGCTCGAACTTCATGTAGCGATTGCAGTCGATACAGGGATTAGGCGTAAAGCCGCTCTCGTATGCGCTCACAAAGCGGTCTATGACCTCCCGGTCGAACTCCTGCGTGAAGTTGAACACATAGAACTTCATGCCCATGGAATAGGCGGCGTTCCTTGCGTCCTCAGCGTCAGAGGCAGTGCAGCAGGACTTCTCCGTGCAGGTTCCACCGCTGTTGCTGCGCAGCTTCATGGTAACGCCTATGCAGTCGTACCCACGCTTCACCATCAGCGCAGCCGCAACGGAGCTGTCAACTCCGCCGCTCATTGCGATCAGTGCCGTGGGACGCTCCCCGGTCGGTCCCGTCTTGTTATCCTGCATGACCTCGAACTCTTCTGCGGACGCTGTCATTCGCCAAGCCTCAGCATTTCATCTATGCAGTGCTTTGCCGCAAGGCGCTGCTGCTCCTCGATCTGTATCTCAAAGCCGTCCCTGCCCTCCAGGGTATGGAGAACGTCAGCAATGGTAGTGACCTTCATGTTATGACATACGCAATCCTTTGAAAGCGGGAAGAACAGCTTCTCCGGGTGGTCAATGCCCAGGTGCTGCACTATGCTGTTCTCGGTCCCGATGATGAACTCCTTTGCGTCGCTGTTTGCCGCATAGGACATTATCTCGGTGGTGCTGCCTACGAAATCTGCAAGCTCCACTATCTCCGGGCGGCACTCAGGGTGCACCAGAAGCAGCGCCTGCGGGTGCAGCTTCTTTGCTGCGTGGACCTCAGCAGCGGTCAGCTTTGCGTGAGTCGGGCAGCCGCCGTGCACAAGCTGTATCTCCTTATCGGGAAGCTGCCTCTTTACATAATCGCCGAGGTTGCAGTCGGGAATGAACAGTATCTTGTCAGCGTCCATGCGGCTGATTATCTTCACTGCGGAGGACGACGTAACGCACACGTCAGAAAGGGTCTTGAGCGCAGCGGTGGTGTTTATGTAAGCGACCACCTTATGGTCAGGGTACATCTGCTTCAGCTGGGTGAGCATCTCCATGTCGAGCTGCTCCGCCATGGGGCAGCCTGCTTCCTCCCGGGGGATAAGCACACGCTTCTCCGGGGAGAGTATCTTGACGGTCTCCGCCATAAAGCGGACGCCGCACATCATCACAGTGGCGTTGGGAGCCTTTGCAGCCTTCTGTGCAAGTCCGAACGAGTCGCCTACGAAATCTGCGACCTCAAGTATGTCATGCGTCTGATAGCAGTGCGCTAAAATACAGACGTCCTTCTCCTTTTTGAGTTCCAGTATCTTCTGCTGGATATCCTTTGTCATGTGCTACTCCTCCCGGGAACGCAAACTTCCCATTTTAGATTGAATATTCCCCGCCGCCAGCGGACATATCTATCATATCCTGCAAAGAAACGCTGTCAAGGTAATCGTTTATAGCCTTATACAGACCCTCCCACACGGGAAGAGTCATGCATTCTGCCGCCCTGGGACACTCGTTGACCGGGTACTGAAGACAGCTCACCGGGCAGAGATTGCCCTCGGTGACCCTCAGTATCTCGCCTACCGTGTACTGGTCAGGGTTCTTGGACAGCGCATAGCCGCCCTGATAACCACGGTTGGTACGAAGCAGGTCCGCCTTGTTAAGCAGCGGCACGATCTGCTCCAGGTACTTTTTTGATATATTCTGTCGTTCGGCTATATCCTTGAGTGCGACATAACCGTCTGAACGATGAATAGCCAGGTCAAGCATCATTCTCAGCGCATAGCGCCCCTTTGTTGAAATTTTCAATTAAGCTGCCCCTTTCAGAAACTAATGAGTAACTGCCGGCACTCCGCCGGTTCCTATTCTTAATTATACCATAGGTTTACTAGGTTTTCAAGGGGTTATTGAAAATTTTTTCGGACATTTATAAAAATTATACACTACACTGCCCTTTTTGTCAAGAAGCGCCGCAAATTATTTCCACTGCCTTGACAAAAATAAATAGTTGCGTTATAATTAAGTACGGGCTTGTTCATGCAGGCCCAAAAACGTGAAAGAGGTCCTGATATGGCTGACGAAAAGAACCTGCATGCAGGTCACCGCCAACGCATGCTTAAAAGATATCTCGAACACGGGATAGATAATTTTGAAGATCACGAGATACTCGAGATTTTCCTCTATACCGCATACTCCCGCAGGAATACCAACGACATCAGCCACCAGCTGATAAACCGGTTCGGTTCGCTGGAGGGCGTGCTGAACGCTGGCTTTGACGAACTCATGCAGGAAAAGGACGTCGGCCTGACGGCTGCCGCACTTATCAGCTTCATGAAGGACTTTGCCAGGAGGTTCAACAAGGACCTTGCCGGGATAAAGCTGTCGGACTCCAACAGCATGCGGGACTACTGCCGGGAACTGCTGAAAGCTACTTCGTTTGAGGAGACCCACGCAGTGTTCCTTGACCGCAGCATGAACCTTGTCGGGGAGCTGCGGGTTTCCGAGGGCGGCAGCGACTCCACGGAGTTCGACCTCCGTGCGATAGTCACCAAGGCGATAAGCACCCAGTGCAGCAACATAGTACTCGCCCACGGGCACCCCAGGGGGATACTTCTCCCGTCCTCGGCGGATATTGCCGCAACAAGGCGGATCTGCCGTTCCCTGAACGACATAGGCATAAATCTTTTGGATCATCTGATATTCAGCGAAGAAGGCAGCTATTCCATGAGGGCGGCGGGCATGATGCCGGACCTATGGAGCTGAACGGGTAAACGGAATGGATCATTTTGAACTTCACTCGCAGTACTCCCCTACCGGCGACCAGCCGCAGGCGATACAGGCGCTCACAGAGGGCATTCTCCGGGGCGACAAGGAGCAGACGCTTCTCGGCGTTACCGGCTCCGGTAAGACCTTTACCATGGCGAACATCATCGCAAACGTCAACCGTCCGACCCTCGTGCTCGCCCACAACAAGACCCTCGCAGCGCAGCTATGCTCAGAGTTCCGGGAGTTCTTCCCGAACAATGCCGTGGAGTACTTCGTGTCATACTACGACTACTACCAGCCGGAGGCGTATATTCCCTCCACAGACGCATATATCGAAAAAGACAGTGCGATAAACGACGAGATCGACCGCCTGCGCCACTCTGCGACAATGGCCCTTGCAGAGCGCCGGGACGTCATAATCGTGGCTTCGGTGTCCTGTATTTACTCCCTGGGAAGCCCGGAGGATTACCGCAGCAACACGCTTTCCCTCAGACAGGGACAGGAGATAAGCCGTGAGGAAGTCATAAAGCGGCTGGTGGAGATACAGTACGAGCGAAACGAGCTCGCATTCACCCGAAACCGCTTCCGTGCCAAGGGCGACACGCTGGAGATCTTCCCCGCAGGCGGCACCAACGAAACCGCTATCCGTGTGGAGTTCTTCGGGGACGAGATCGACCGCATAAGCGAATTCAACGCACTCACCGGAGATGTCAGCGCAACGCTGCTGCATGTGATGATCTTCCCGGCTTCGCACTACATCGTAGGTCAGGCAAGGCTGCACGATGCCCTCAGCGATATTGCAGAGGAAATGGAGCAGCGTGTCAAGTATTTCACCGAGAACAACAAGCTGATCGAAGCCCAGCGTATCGAGCAACGCACCCGCTACGACATGGAAATGCTCAGCGAGATAGGCACCTGCAAGGGCGTTGAGAACTACTCACGTGTGCTGGCAGGCAGGGCTCCGGGCTCCACGCCGATCACGCTGCTGGACCACTTCCCAAAGGACTTCCTGCTGATGGTGGACGAGAGCCACGTTACGCTCCCCCAGGTCAGGGGCATGTACGGCGGCGACTTCGCACGCAAGAAGAACCTGGTGGACTACGGCTTCCGTCTGCCCTCCGCATATGATAACCGCCCGATGAACTTTGACGAGTTCTACTCAAAGATTGGGCAGGCTGTGTTCGTTTCTGCGACCCCCGGGGATTTCGAGAAAGAGCACTCCACGCAGATAGTTGAACAGGTCATCAGACCTACCGGACTTCTCGACCCGGAAGTCATAGTAAAGCCTACGCAGGGTCAGATAGAGGATCTCATCTCTGAAATAAACACCCGCACTGCCAAGAAGCAGCGTGTGCTCGTGACCACCCTCACCAAGAAAATGGCGGAGGACCTCACGGCGTATCTTGAGAAGATGGAGATAAAGGTCCGCTACATGCACCACGACGTTGACACGATAGAGCGAATGGAGCTCATACGTGACCTGCGTGCGGGGGAATACGACGTGCTGGTCGGAATAAACCTGCTGCGTGAGGGTCTTGACATACCCGAGGTGTCGCTTGTCGCCATTCTGGACGCCGACAAGGAAGGCTTCCTGAGAAGTGAAACGTCCCTGGTACAGACCATAGGCAGAGCCGCCCGAAACGCCGAGGGCGTAGTCATAATGTACGCCGACAGCGTAACGGAATCCATGGAGCGTGCGATAACCGAGACCCAGCGCCGCCGTGAAATTCAGCAGAAGTACAACCAGGAGCATGGCATTACTCCGAAAACGATCATCAAGGATATACGGGACGTGCTGGAGATAACGAAGAAGTCCGACGGCTCCTCCAAGCATGGCAAGCCGATAAAGCAGATGACGAAGCGGGAGCGTGAAGCTCTCATAGCACGCTACACCGCCGAGATGAAAAAGGCGGCAAAAATGCTGGATTTCGAGCATGCGGCATTCCTGCGTGACAAGATAAAGGAGCTTGAAAAATGACCTACTTCAAATACCCCGATGCTGCCACCCTGGACGGATACCTTGCAAAAAAAGAGCCGCTCATAATTGCGATATCCTTTGACGGAGAAACAGTCCTGATATCACGTCTGGACGACAGCTTTGAGCATCACATTCTGCTCGCCCATTTCGGCATCAAGCAGACTGATATCGACAGATACTTCCGTATCGTTGTTGACGAGGGCTCCGCCGACTGGACCTTCGTGTGCCCGCCGGACTACAAGGGTATCACGGACAGGAAACGGCGCATAACTGCATTCTATAATGATGGAATAAACGCAATATCAAGGGTTCTTGCGGATATAGAATACTACTCAGACATCAGGATACCCAAAAGATACCGCAGGCATTTTGAAGCGCTCGGCGACGACAGCTCATACCTGCCGTACTGAGAATGAAAGGGAACAAAAGAAATGGCAAACGACAAAATAATCATCAGGGGCGCCCGGGAGCACAACCTGAAGAATATAGACCTCACGATACCCCGGGACAGCCTTGTGGTAATGACCGGACTTTCCGGCAGCGGAAAGAGCTCACTGGCGTTCGATACGATATTTGCGGACGGTCAGCGCAGATACATGGAGAGCCTTTCCTCATATGCGAGAATGTTCCTCGGGCAGATGGAGAAACCCGATGTTGACAGCATCGAGGGACTTTCCCCGGCGATCTCCATAGACCAGAAAACCACCTCAAAGAACCCCCGTTCCACGGTGGGAACGGTAACTGAGATCTACGACTACCTGCGACTGATGTACGCACGTATCGGAATTCCCCACTGCCCCGTCTGCGGCCGTGAGATAAAGCAGCAGACCGTTGACGAGATAGTCGATAAGGTCATGGAACTGCCGGAGCGCACGAAGTTCCAGGTGCTGGCGCCTGTAGTCAGGGGACGCAAGGGTGAGCACCAGAAAGAATTTGAGGCGGCACGCAGATCCGGCTACTCCCGTGTGCGTGTTGACGGCATCGCCTACGACCTCACCGAGAAGATAACGCTTGAAAAGAACAAGAAACATTCCATCGAGATAGTGGTTGACCGTCTTGTAATGAAAGACGGTATAAAGTCCCGCCTGACCGAGAGCATCGAAACCGCCGGAAGCCTTACCGGCGGGCTTGTATACATCGACGTTATCGACGGCGAGGAGCTCCACTTTTCCCAGAGCTACGCCTGCCCGGAGCACGGCGTTTCCATTGAGGAGCTGGTACCGAGAATGTTCTCATTCAACAACCCCTACGGAGCCTGCCCGAAGTGCACCGGTCTTGGCAGCTACCGCCGGGTGGACCCCGACCTCATCATGCCGAACGCCGGGCTTTCTATCCGTGACGGAGCGATAAGGGCGTCAGGCTGG
This sequence comes from uncultured Oscillospiraceae bacterium, assembly GCA_934454435.1. Lineage (GTDB taxonomy): Bacteria > Bacillota > Clostridia > Oscillospirales > Ruminococcaceae > CAG-115. Next base: position 11,287 of record CAKSGA010000043.1, read on the forward strand.
AACTATGCCGAGGGCACGATCGCCGCAATGTATATCGATGCCCTCGCCGAAAAGCACGGATTTTCCGTTGACCAGCCCGTGGGAGATCTCCCGAAAGCAGCGATAGACGAGATAATGCACGGCACCAGGGGCGAGAAGATACTCATAAAGCGTCCGAAACAGCAGGGCGGTGGTCAGTTCTACACGGATTTCGAGGGTATCGCAAATAACCTTGAGCGCCGCTACAACGAAACCTCCAGCCAGTATTCCAGGGACACGATTGAAGAGTTCATGAGCGATGTGGAATGCCCCGAATGCCACGGCGAACGGCTTAACAAGGCGGCTCTTTCCGTCACCGTAGGCGGTAAGAACATCATGGAGTTCTGCCGTATGTCAATCACCGAGGCGCTGGATTTCGTGAACGGTCTTGAACTCACACCCCGGGAAGCAATGATAGCAAAGCAGATACTAAAGGAGATAAAGTCCCGACTGGGCTTTTTACAGAGCGTAGGGCTGGAATACCTCACGCTGTCACGCTCGGCTGGTACTCTTTCCGGCGGCGAGAGCCAGCGTATCCGCCTTGCGACACAGATAGGAAGCTCCCTCACCGGCGTGCTGTATATCCTTGACGAGCCGTCCATAGGGCTCCATCAGAGGGACAACGACAAGCTGATAGCTACCCTGCGCCGTCTGCGGGACCTCGGTAACACGCTGATTGTTGTGGAGCATGACGAGGACACCATGCGGGCTGCGGACTGGATAGTCGATATCGGTCCGGGAGCGGGAGTACACGGCGGCGAGGTCATTTACAGCGGTGATGTCAAGGGTCTGCTGAAATGCAAAAATTCCATCACCGGACAATACCTCAGCGGGAAGCTCAGGATACCCGTGCCGGAAAAGCGACGTTCGCCCTCGGGCAAGTGGCTTAAGGTCATAGGCGCCGCCGAGAACAACCTGCGCAATATAGACGTTGAGATACCCCTGGGCGTGTTCACCTGCGTGACCGGCGTTTCCGGCAGCGGTAAGAGCTCCCTGGTGAACGAGATAATCTACAAGCACCTGGTCGGCAAGCTGAACCGTGCCCGCACACGTCCCGGAAAGTTCACTGACATGAAGGGCGTGGAATATCTCGACAAGGTGATAATGATAGATCAGTCCCCCATCGGCAGAACCCCACGCAGCAACCCTGCGACATACACCGGCGTTTTCAACGATATCCGTGAGCTCTTCGCACAGACTAACGAAGCCAAGGCAAAGGGCTACGGTCCGGGACGGTTCTCATTCAATATCAAGGGCGGTCGCTGCGAAGCCTGCGAGGGCGACGGTATAATCAAGATCGAAATGCACTTCCTGCCGGACGTTTTCGTGCCCTGCGAGGTCTGCAAGGGTCACAGGTACAACCGTGAAACGCTGGAGGTCCGCTACAAGGGCAAGAATATCTTCGAGGTGCTGGACATGACGGTGTCCGAGGGCGTGGAGTTCTTCGCCAATATCCCGAAGATATACAACAAGCTGAAAACCCTGGAGGAAGTCGGGCTGGGCTATATCAAGATAGGACAGAGCAGCACGACCCTTTCCGGCGGCGAAGCTCAGCGCATAAAGCTGGCTGCGGAGCTGTCGAAGCGCTCCACCGGCAGGACGATATATATCCTTGACGAGCCCACCACGGGACTTCACACAGCGGACGTCCGGAAGCTCATCGAGATACTCCAGAAGCTCGCCGAGGGCGGAAATTCCGTGCTGGTCATCGAGCACAATCTTGACGTGATAAAGACCGCCGACTACATCGTTGATATGGGTCCCGAGGGCGGAAGCGGCGGCGGAACGGTCGTTGCTACCGGCACCCCTGAGCAGATAGCCACCGATCCCGCAAGCTACACCGGCATGTACCTTAAAAAGCTGCTGTGACGGCGATGCCTTTTCAACAACCGGCAAGTAATTGTTGAATTTATGAGGTGCGACCATGACGAATTATGAGATATTCCGAAGCTGCTTTCCCGGGCTGGAGCTCGGCGAGCATCAGTTCACAAGGCTTTCCGGGCTGGACAGCGGCGAGCTGCTCACGGCTGACGGCGGCTTTGCGCTTGTAGCCGGGAACGACCTACGTCTGCTCTGCGTGGAGCCCTCAAAGCGTGGCAGTGCTATCGGAACTTTGCTGCTGGAGCGGGCCGAGAAACTCATACGCTCCGGAGGGAATACCCGTGCGGAGCTCGGCGGGACAGATTCTGGGCTGCTTATCGGCGTGCCGGAAGAGTCCGCTGAGTTTTTCCGCAGACATGGCTGGGAGCTCGGCGACAGAGTCGCAGAAATGTTCGGCACGCCTGAAATGCTCCGGAGTGCCCCGGACGCTGACGGTGCGGAGTTCGGCTTTTACACCGGTAGCGGACTTGAACAGTCGGTAGCCTCCGTTGACCCTGACTGGGTGCAGTATTTTGACGGCGGTGAGGTGTTCTGCGGTTTTTCAGGCGGACAAATCGCCTCATTCTGCATTATTGAGGACGATGTAGAATGCCTGTTCTCTGACGGCTCAAGGATCGGCAGCATCGGCTGCGTGGGGACTGTTCCGGAATTCCGCCGGAAAGGTATTGGTCTGAAAATGGTGGAGCTTGCCGCACGGGAACTTTACAGACGTGGCTGCGGGAAGATCTTCATTCACTACACCGGTGTGTACGACTGGTATGCGAAGATCGGATTCAAAACCGGAATTATGATGTATCTCTCGCATAAAGATATATAAAAATGGGCGACCACCGGTCGCCCCAAATTTTTATTTTGTAATATAGTCCACTGCGTCCTCAAGAGTTCCCTGATGATAGACCGATAAATCCTTACCATCCGGGTTCTCTAAAAATTCGTTCACAAGGAGCACATCAGCGCCGAGCTTAGCAGCGACCATGTCCTCTGGAACGCTGTTTCCGACCATCACGCACTCCTCCGGTACCAGACCCAGCTTTCCGAAGATCTCTTCATAGTACTTCGGGTTCGGCTTGCAGAACGTGCTGTTGTCATAGTTCGTCACCAGCTCGAAATCCTGCGGTGCGAGGTTCACCCATGCCATTCTTGTGACTACGCCGTCCATCGGGAATATCGGGTTCGTTGCAAGCACGACCTTCATTCCTGCCGCACGGAGCCGCTCTATAAGCGGTTTCCTGTCGGGTATGTACTTCAGGCTCGCCTTTGCCTTGTCAAATTCATGTGTGTAGAAATCATCGCAAACCGGTCTGGCGTCCGGCATTCCGGGATTCATTGCATTGAAAGTTTCCCAGAATGCTTCGGAATTCAGACGACTGCCATCGTTCATTATCATGGACTTGGTTCCCGCCCACACGGACTTCACCGTGTGCTGAGGCTCATAGCCAAGCGGTGCAAGCCTTTTACACAACTCGTGGAAGTATATCTTTATGAAATCCTCCTGCTCAAAGGGAAGCAGTGTGCCGTCCAGGTCAAACAGTACTGTCTTTATCATAAGTTTTCTCCTTTGCGGCACGGCGCCGTTCAATTGCGGCATGCTGCTTTTCTATCTTCTTCCGGTAGGACTCCAGCGCCTCGTCATCGGACCTGTACACCGACCGTGTGACCGCCCAGCTTGTCGCCGAAGAACGCTTGCACACCACTTTAACGAGGAAGTCCCCATGCTCCGGGCAGGAGCAGATGTCGTTCTTGCGGATAACGCCCAGGGAAAGCCACTCGCCGTTGCTGAGGGTCTTTCCGCACTCCGGGCACGGAACTGCGGTCACGATCTGGTTTGCGGTGATATTTCTGACATCGTCTATACCCCGGAACACCTCTCTCGAGATCACCGGGCGCTGACCCGGGGACATGCCGGAATACTCCGCCAGCCCACGGTTCATATCGAGCTTACGGCAGACTTCATACGTGAACCATGCATCATTCATTGCGTCATGCGCCTGGGCGTCCAGCGGAATACCCAGCTTTTCAACTGCGTCAGAAAGCGACCACTGGACCCGCTCATTATCCACCTGGTTCTTATAAATGAGCTGGAGGTTGACGTAATCCTTGCCGTAATCCGGGTCAAAACCATGGAGCCGCAGGTTGTCCGCCAGCATTGCGATGTCGTCAAAGCCCCAGGTGATGAACCTGAACTCCGGCGTGCACCACTCCCGGAGCTTGTCGAACGCCTCGGGGAAAGGTAGCCCTTTCGCCAGCATTGCGCTGGTTATCCCGGTGATCTTTTCAACGTGGCGGTTCATCTTGCGGTAATACTTCGGAGCGACATTTATCTTGAGCCGGTCTACAAGGTTGAAATCCTCGTCGCACTTGACAGCGCCTATCTGGATTATCTCGCCCCGCAGCATTACCGGCTCCATGACCGTATGAGCACGGTCCATCGCCTGGTTCCACTCCATATCGAGTATTATATAGTACATTCTGCGCTCCCTTAAAGCATGAGCTTTCCGCCGACATTCTCATGACGCCATGCAACGAAATCGTCATAGGTTCCCTGGCGGTCAAGACAGCCGTTTTCGGTGAGCTCTATTATGCGGTTCGCAGCGGTTTCGAGTATCTCATGATCGTGAGAGGCGAACAGCAGGTTGCCCTTGAACTCAGACAGACCATTATTGACCGCTGTGATGCTCTCAAGGTCAAGGTGGTTGGTCGGGCGGTCGAGAATGAGCACGTTGCTCTGGAACAGCATCATGCGTGAGAACATGCAGCGAACCTTCTCGCCTCCGGAAAGCACGTTGACAGGCTTGAACACATCATCGCCGCTGAACAGCATTCTTCCCAGGAAGCCACGCAGATAGCTCTCGGTTTCGTCCTTGGAGTACTGGCGCATCCAGTCGATTATAGAAAGCTGGCAGTTGTCAAAGAACGCACTGTTGTCATTCGGAAAATAGCTTACGGAAGTCGTACTGCCCCACTTGAAGGTACCCTCGTCCGGCTCCATCTCCTCCATTAGTATCTTGAACAGCGTGGTGACTGCGATCTCGTTGTTGCCGACAAATGCGATCTTGTCGCCCTTGCCCACGGTGAAGCTGACATTGTTCAGCACCTTTACGCCATCGACTGTCTTTGAGAGCCCGGTGACCTGGAGTATATCCTTGCCGACCTCACGCTCCATATCGAATGCGATATAGGGGTACTTTCTGGAGGAAGCCGGGAGCTCTTCAACGGTCAGCTTGTCGATCAGCTTGCGGCGTGACGTTGCCTGCTTGGACTTGGACTTGTTCGCAGAGAAGCGGGCGATGAAGTTCTGGAGTTCCTTTATCTTCTCCTCAGCACGCTTGTTCTGCTGCTTTATCATGCGCTGAATGAGCTGTGAGGACTCATACCAGAACTCATAGTTGCCGACATACATCTTGATCTTTCCGTAGTCGATGTCGACAATATGGGTGCAGACATTATTCAGGAAGTGACGGTCATGGGAAACCACGATGACCGTGCCGAAATACTCCGCAAGGAAGTCCTCCAGCCACGAAACAGCCTCTACATCGAGATGGTTCGTAGGCTCGTCCATGAGGATAATGTCAGGGTTTCCGAACAGGCACTGAGCCAGCAGGACCTTTACCTTCTCGTTACCGGTGAGGGAATCCATCTTCTGGTAGAGTATCTCCTCTGGCAGACCAAGACCCTGTATCAGCTTGGAGGCGTCAGACTCGGCCTCCCAGCCGTTAAGCTCTGCGAATTCAGCCTCGAGCTCGGAAGCACGTGTGCCGTCCTCCTCGGAGAAATCCTCCTTGGCATACAGTGCGTCCTTCTCCTGCATGATGTCGTAAAGACGCTTGTTGCCCAGGATAACGGTGTCCTGTACGGTGTAGTCATCGAATGCGTAGTGATCCTGCCTGAGCACGGACATACGCAGCTCAGCGGGCTTGGAAACGCTGCCCTTTGTGGGCTCCAGGTCGCCGCAGAGCACCTTCAGGAATGTGGATTTTCCGGCGCCGTTTGCACCGATAACGCCGTAGCAGTTGCCGGCGGTGAATTTCAGGTCTACGTCCTTGAAAAGAAGCTGTCCGCCGAAGCTGACGCTTACATCAGATACTGTTATCAATTCGTTTTCTCCTTTTTCATTTCATTGTTGTCGTAACACACACAATATAATTATAGCATAAGTTCAGCGGCAATGCAAGCCCTTTTCTTGCTTTTAGGCAAAAATTTAGGGAGGGTCATGCCCTCCTTATTGCCTGTTGAAAACAATATTAAATTTTGCGTAGCATACTGAAAGTTTTCGGTCCAGCCTTTTTCAAAAGGCTGGCAGGTCGAGGGCGGCGCCCTCGTCGCCGTCCGCAGACGGCGAAATCTCTTACGAACAAAAAGCGCTAAAGGGGTGTGGGGGAAAACAAGAGTTTTCCCCCACAGTTTCTTTCAAATTTCCTGCCGTAATGACTTTTTCGGCAGCCTAAGGGAGGGTCACGCCCTCCCTATTTCATAATATTATGCGCAGAACTATGCCGTATTCTCCTTGCGAAGCTGAACTTTCTTCTTCAGCCTGCGGCGACAGATGAAGAAACAGATAACATGCGCCGCCACGGTTATCACCCAGGACACCGGGTAGGAAAGGTACACCGTATCCGGCGTGTGGAACTGCTCTATCCGGAACACCGTCCCGAGCCACACGAGCCGCAGACCGCAGGCGCCCAGCAGCGAAACAATCATCGGCGTGACGGAATATCCCATTCCCCTCAGCGAGCCAACCATGACGTCCATGATACCGCACAGGAAGTAGGTTCCGCATACATACATCATACGCCGCAGACCGGCGTTTATCGCCTCGTCACCGGAGGTGTAAATTCCAAGGAGCTGCCTGCCGAATGTCATTGTAACGCCAAGTCCGAGTATCGCCCAGACTGCCACGACGCAGGTCAGTCCGCACAGGAGAATTTTGTTGATACGCTCGTACTTCCCTGCCCCGAGGTTCTGGCTGGTGAACGACAGCGTGGACTGGTAGCAGGAGTTCATCGCCATATAAACGAAGCCCTCAATGCTTGCCGCTGCGGAATTACCCGCAATGACCGCCTCACCGAACAGGTTTATCGAGGACTGTATAACAACGTTAGACAGCGAGAACACAGTCCCCTGAAAGCCCGCCGGAAGCCCTATCTTCATTATCATGCCGAGCTTGTCACGATAGATACGCACCTTGCGGAGCTCCAGCTTCAGCCCGTTCTCCTCTTTCTCCCGCATGAGGCATCGCAGCATCAGGAACGCCGAAACGCCCTGGGAAAGCGCCGTAGCAAGTCCCACGCCGGCAGCGCTCATGTCAAAAGCAATGACGAACAGCAGGTCAAGCAGAACGTTTATCACACCAGCGCAGATAAGATACACCAGCGGTCTGCGGGTATCTCCCGCCGCACGAAGAAGGGCATTGCCGAAGTTGTATATCATCATGAATGGCATACCGCAGAAGTATATTCTGAGGTAACTCGCCGCCATGCCGATAATGCTTTCCGGCGTGGACATCAGACGGAGTATCTGCTCCGCAAACAGAAGTCCCGCAGCCATCAGGATAACGCCGCTTATAACGCTCAGCGCCATCGCCGTGTGTACTGTCCTGCGGAGCTCCGGTATGTTCTTTGCCCCGCAGTATCGTGCCGCAACGACGTTCGCACCGATGGAAAGTCCGATGAACAGGTTGGTCATGAGGTTTATCAGCGCCGTGTTGGAACCTACCGCCGCCAGGGCGTTATCCCCCGCAAACCTGCCCACTACTATTATATCAGTCGCATTGAACAGCAGCTGGAAAAGTCCCGAAAACATTATCGGGAGCGTAAATACTATCATTTTGCGCAGTATCGGGCCACTGCACATGTCAACATACTTTGCTGGTTTCATTGGTCGCTTCTTTCCGGTAAAAAAATCGCCCTGGGATCACCTGACAAGCTCGAAGCGGTATTTCTGTTCAGCTTCGGGGTACTTTTCACGGTCGGTCTCAGAAAGGAACATTTCAAGCGGGCGGGCGCATATCTTACCCTCACCGTAAAGCGCACGGTAAATGACGAGCCGCTCGCCGCTCTCTGTGTGATGTGCCACGCCGAGTATCTCATACAGGTACTCCGTGGACTGCGCACGCTGGCTCTCCGGGAGCATTCTGCGCTTGAAGTGCTGGACTACCGCACCGGGTACAAGGTCTTTTTCTGTCATGTCACACCACCTGGAATATGTAGAACTTAAGGTAGTCAGTTTCCGGGACATTCCACAGTATCGGG
>CAKSGA010000044.1 GCA_934454435.1 uncultured Oscillospiraceae bacterium
CAGTCCCTTTTCAGATGTCATGCTGTAGCTCATCGTTACATTTTGGTCTGCTTTCACCTTGTCCATGAAGCTTTCATCGCTGTCGCAGGTCAGCGCCGCTATGTAGTCGCCGTTTTGGGTAAATCCGCTCTGCACTGAGAACTTGCCCTTGTCCGGAACACCGTCAGCGGAATACGCAGTAAGTTCCAGCCCGCGCATCGCCCGTAACGTGAGCTTTGCGCTCCGTCCATCGCTGAAATTCGCCGTCATGTTAATGCGCGGGTGGTCAGAGATTATGTCGTCCTGATACAGCTTTTCATATTTCTCTTTCGGGATAACGAAAAACAGCGTGGAGCAGCCCTCCTGCCAGTTGTCAAGCAGCTCTACGTTCGGCTTTGAGCAGTCAAGCTCCGGGAATTCCTGCATGGGCTTGCCCGTTTCAGTCTTGGTGATGTAACTCTTACCCGCGTTGCCGTCTATGGTCCCGAACATGTCTTTCATGTAATACGAAATGCGGAACTGGTCGGCTTTCCTTGCGGCTTTGGCAACGCGTGTGTCCTCTCTCAACGACAGCGCAAAACAATGCGTGCCGTCCTTTGTCACGAACTTCTCCGATTCATAGTCATCTTCCGGAACGTCTTCACCGTCGCCATATACGCCTATCCATTCGTTCTCGATATTCTCGCCCTCGCCGCAGTAGTAGTATGAAACGTGGTATTGAGCTATCTGCCTGTCAGAATCGTCTCGCTTTCCTGAAATACCCCCGAACCATACAAACATATTCATCTGTGTGGTGAATTTGTCGTTCATTTTCTCGAAAAGCTCGAATTTTTCGTCCGGAATGCATATCAGCAGTGTTGTGAAGCCCTTTTTGTAGTCTGTCTTGAGAATCACGTCCGGCTGATTCACCTTAATGCCGGATATCTTCGGCGTTTCCACCATTTCTGGAAAGGTTTCAGCGAATGTAGAAAGCCCCAGCGTTGATACCATCAACATTGCAGACAAAACACCAGCAATTATTTTTTTCAGATTCATAATGTGACACCCCTTTAAACTGATTTTGCATAAAGCGAATCGATTAAATTTAAAACCATTTATGAGAAAGCGCACTTGAAATAATGCGTTTTGTTAGGTTCATAAAAAAGACCTCCTGTTTTTTGTATATGAACGATTATAGACATACAACTAAATATGCCACTCGTTCAATATAATGATTTGTGGAATGAATCAAAAATTAAACTGTTTCTTTGCTGCTGTAAACCGTGATGGTCTCAGTGTTTCCATTTTTGGTTGTCAGTGTAAATACAGATTTCAAGCGGTATGTTCCACCTGATAAACCTCTTTTGATTCTATCCACAGAAATATAACTTCCCTTTTCTGTTGTAGACCATATTGCGCCATTCACATTGTTCCAAGCCCACATACCCGCGTGTTTCTGTAAAGTCTGTTCCACAGTGATTTGAATAACATCTTTTGCTCCAGTGCAACTAGCGGTATTGGAAGAAATGCTTAACATACTTTGAGCATCATCTGAGTATTCATATGCAGGAGCAATATCTTCATCTGAAATATTATCAGTTAATTCAGCTGAAGCCACTACATTTACACTTGATAACATCATGAATGCTGACAGTATTAATGCAAAACACTTATTAATCTGCTTAATCTGCATAAAAGTATCCCCCTTTCGTATTATATTTGAAGTTTTTATCCTTCTATATATTACATTACAAAAAGGAACGTTTACGGGACATAAAAATAAAAAAAATACTCAAAAGCCGTTTTTTTCATTACTATTTGCCAATTCTATTAATTCATTTTTAGTAAAACTGCCATGTAGTTTCAATATATAATCCTTATTATTCCAAATAACCATTGCTTCTGTACCTGTGTCCCTATTAAACTCTACGCAAATAGCATCGCACTCATTAACTGATGTTTCCTGTATTGTATACCCCTCGGTATTTATGTGGGAGTCATAAGCCTCCTTGACTGTTTGTTCAAATATAAGTAAATCATTTGTAGAATTCTTATATATAATTGATACACGGACTTCGGACTCTATCATTTTATACATTTCATATCCATATGGTATAACCGACAGTGAATACTCTTTTTCAATGATATTGGGGCAGCTGTCAAAGCCAAATGCCAATAATTGGGTATTGTCATTGTAAACGGTACCGCGAAAGCTCTTTGAAATAAATGCGATGACGAATCCTGTAGCAATTACCATAAAAACAATTACCATTACCGCAATAATGACTCGTTTTCGTAAGCTCATTTCTCTTTTTTCGTTTGAGCTTACCATCGATAGTGGTTTCGCCTTTCTTTGATAGAGATTAAATGCCCTTTTCATTTTTATCCTGTGTTTTATGGAAAACTTAGGAACCGGTTCGACACTTACTCTAGAAAATTCTTGATCGTAGTAACCATTGATAAGTTCTTCAATCGTGTAGGTATTACTCATGACTATCCTCCATAAACTGTTTTATTTTTACTGTTGCTCGTGCAATTCTCTTTTTTACTGCTTCCTCTGATATCTCAAGCTGGCTTGCAATAGCAGAGTACTTCATATGGAAATGAATCTTAAGATACAATGCGGTCTTGGTGGTTTCTGAAAGAGTATCAATAAATCTATATATTTCTATGCATGATAATTCACTAGATATTTTTTCGTCTAATGATATACTTTCATCAACAATATTCTCATCCAGTTCAACCTGAGTATCCTCAATTTTAAGTTTTCTGTTCCAGATACTGAATGATATATTTCTAATCATTACGTTTATGTATGAAACCCTTTTCTCTTGTGGGATAGCAAAAAAATTGTCCGGATTTCTGGCTATTGCCAAAAATGCCTCTTGAATTGCATCTTCTGAATCGTGAACGTTATGTAATTTTGAAAATGCAATCGAATAAAAGGATTTAATATTTTTCGTATATATTTCCGACAAGGCATTTCTTTCCTCATCGGTTTTAAGAACCGCTAAAGCAGCAGAAATCATTTCTTACCCTCATTTCTTGTAAATATTTGCTTCAAGTATAACACTAATGCTCAAAAAAATCAAGATAAGAATGTATTTATATTTACTGGAAATACTACACCTGCTATTATAACGCAATATCTTTGTTTTGCCAACGCTTTTATTGACTTAATTTTTGAGTTGATTTATACTATAATAAATATAGTTTGAAAGGGGTGGGCTTTTTGGATATTTCAAAGAGATTAAAAGAAATAAGAAAAGCAAAAAATATAAGCGTCTATAAGCTCTCCCAGCTTTCCGGAGTATCTGAAACTCATATCAGAGATCTGGAGCGTGGTGACAGGAACCCGTCTATTGATACATTGTCCAGATTGTCCGTTCCACTTGGGATAACGCTTCCGGAACTTCTCAATGAATCAGACAACATTTCTTATCTCAGCGTTAAGGAACAGGAACTCATTAAGTGTTTTCGTAATTTGACAGATGATAAAGCCGACGCATTGCTTGCGTTTTTGAAAACCCTATAAACAATACGGTGAGCCGAAGCCCACCGTATTTATTTTTTCCTGGAATTTTTCAGTTCAGTTTCTTTTTGTTCCTTAACCAGCTTGTCAATATAGTTCCCCTCAATCACACACTCATAAACGTCCGCAAGACGATTGATTCTTTTCAGCCTTGCCTGTTCCTCGGCAAGCTTGTCCTGGACTGTCCGAATATAGGTCGGAAGTAATTTCAGCCTTTCCTCCAGCTCCGCAATTTCGCTCTCGGAACGAATACCATGCTTGTCAACGACTTCTTTTGCCGCAGCTAGTTTGACCTGTCCCATAGAATCCAGCCTGCGCCTGTTCTGGACATTATCAAAGTAGAACCGGATCTGTGCAATTTCGAATTTCAGAGTAGGTGCTTCATTCGACAGCGCCTTTAATTTTTCGGTTTTCTTATCAACGCTATTTTTCAGTTCCTCGGCTTTTGCGTAAATTCCATCACGGGACGCAATTCGGAACTCGCCAATCGTAGAAAGCTGCTCGACGAGCAGGTTCAGGCTCTCATCGTTACTGAATGTGTAAATTTTCTGCGGCTTTGTCTTTTTCGGAATAATTCTGAACTGCTGAATAGCGACTGTTGTATCAAGAATGACGGAGCAGATTTTCTTCTCCATTTCGCTGCTGCGGCTCATGCGCTCTCTGACCTTTCTTACATAGGTGCCGTTGAGAGAAATTCGCCGTTCAAGCATTTTCGGCAGGTACTCATCTCCGAGGGATTTCAGCCGCACATACCTTTCCGCAAAAGGAGCTTTCACAGCAATATACTTGCCGTGCTTGATTTCGTATCCATGCTCTTTCAGCTTTCATCATCGGTCGCAAGGAACACATTCACCATTTCCCGCTTTGCGCTGAACGACTTGCCGGAGCCGGGGCAGCCGAGAATAAATCCGTTGGCGTTTATAAGGCTTGCACGGTTGAAGATGATCAGATTGTTGGTGGTCTGATTCAATCCGTAGTAAACGCCGCCTTTCTGCGACAGCTCTTTTGAGTTGAACGGCATGAATACGCAGGCGCTCTCCGTTGTGAGAGTGCGGCGCACCTTTAAGCGGCAGTTTCCCAGCGGCAGACAGCTTGCCATTGCGTCCTCCTGCTGAAAGTTGGCTCTAGAGGTAGTGCAGACGTGCTTTCGGAACACGGCTTCGATTTTATCCGTGTTGTTATCCAGTTCGTCAAAACTGGTTCCCGTCACCATTACCACCAGATTAAGCAGAAACATCTTCTGATTTTTGCTCTGCAAATCGTTCAGCAGTTCTTCTGCTTCCGCAAGGGACTGTTTCAGGTCGTCCGAAATCACGTCAGAGTAAACGCCGTGCTGCGACGCCTTTTTCTCTTTCTGCATTTTGTTGGAGCGCATTGCAGTGAGCTGCCGCTTTACGACCTTTATAGCTTCGCTCGGCTCAACAGGGGCGATGTTCACCGTTACCACTATCGGCAGCGAGGTTTCGCAGAGGTCTTTCAGCATATCGTCCACCAGCGAGGACGGCAGATGTTTCAGATAGACCATTCGCGCGAATTTGTCGTTGTACATGAAATAGTCTTTCTTGAACTCAAAGTAATCGGGGCAGCACAGCGACTTTTCCGCGCCGCGCAGGAACTCCGAACTGCTTATCGGGCGTATCTCCTGATTAACGCCGCGGAAAATATCTGCAATAATGCGGATACGCTCGTTGGCTTTCAGCTTTTCGATGTTGCTGCCGATTTTCTGAAAGCAGCTCCGCATATACAGTTCCTTTGCGGCGAGTTTCTGCTGCGCCAGTTCCAGAGTAGCCGCCGTGACTGTCACCGTGAAATACTTCTTTGTGGTAATGCCGTTCTGACCCTGCTGCATTTTATCCAAAAGCATTTCGTTGTACTCGTCGCGGTATTCGTCAAAGCCGTCGCCGGCGTGCTTGAGCAGTATCTGACTTGAAAACTCTTTCTGATTGATAACGTTGTTGTGGAGCGTTATCTGGATATCGTCAGAGGTATCAAAGCTGTTGAGCAGGTCGCCGTATGCGAGAAAAATACGCTCCTGCTCGGCTGCGTCCGCAGCGTCGTAGGTCACATCTGAAAAAGCATAAGTGACGGAATAGCGGTTCTTCTCTACCTCAAAAATGTACTTTCCGTAAACGTGTTCATAAGGAATCGTGTCCTGCACGGTTCTGGCGACCTTACGGACAGCCTTTTCCTTTGTCTTTTTAGGCTTTTTCTGCTTCGCAAGGCGCACCCTGTCCAAGTCCTTTGCGGAACTTTCGGTAGTGTCGGTCTTTGAAGAAAACATACTCATTTCTTCTTTCTCTCCTTTCGGATTTTATTTGTCTGCTCTGCGATCTGATGAGCTATCTCGTCCTCGGATATTTCATTACGGCAGTCCCAGAAAACGGGAAGTTCCTCATACTTGCGTTTCTGCGGCTCGACCCATTTCTGTCTGTACAGCAAAGCCAGAAATTTCTCAAACGGCATACCGTCGTATCTGAAAAAGCCAAACGCAAACATCGGCACGGCTATCAGGATAACCAGCCAGCCGACAACATCATCTCCGAGGAAATCCTTTCCGAAGATGTACAGCGGAACGCAGACGGCGAGAGATGCCACAGCGCATACGCACTGCCTTATCGTCAGCCCGAACAGGAATTTCTCCTTGTATTCGGTGATTTCTTTCGGTATCTTTATTTCTATCAAGTTATCTTCCTCCTCACGATGAGCCGACTATCCGCTTTGCCCATGCACCGGAACTCATTACTCCGATACCCAGCGTCAGCGTTGTTATCAGTCCCATTATTCCGTCAAGGGCAAGGTTATAGCTGCCTATGCGACCGGCTATGAGCGCATTATTCACGGCAGCGTAAGCGATGAACATTATCGCAAGAACTATTGATTGCAGCGTTACTGCGGCGTAGGATTTCAGAAATCCCTTGCCGATATCTGATAAACCGTCGCAGGCGAACGTTGACAGCGGAACGGGCGCGATCATCGTGTAGACCGTCAGCTCAAACAGGCGGGCGATTACCACAACGTTGGCTATAATCATAATGATTTTCATGATAAGTCCCTGTATGGAAATCTGCATATTGAGAATCAACGGCTGGAAATTAAGAAATCCTGCGTCCGTATTGTTGATGATTTGCGACGCCTGCGAAGAAGATTTTGTTCTGGAGCAGGCTCTGCTTTTTCGCCTTGTCGATTATGTGAACAGAGTTTTCTTTAGGGATATTGAAATCTCTGGATATCTTATCCGCAACGTTTATCGTGCTGAAATTGTAGGTTTTGGATTTGCCGCCGAGCGTTAGTGTAAAGCCGTTCTGCGAGGTTCGCTCAATGTCTATACTCTGCGAAACTCCGTCCTTGCCGACCGTGCGTTCCTCAATTTTGGATTTGACCTGCCTGTCGATTTTCTGGGACTTTGCAACAGCCTTTTCAGCCTGATACTCCGTCATTCCGAGCCGGTTGGTACAGATGTTCTTCATCTCTGTTTCGGTCATTTTCTCCGGAGTGAGGGCGGCGGTCTTATCTCCGTTTGAAATGACAATATGCGTCAACGAGCGTTCGCTTTGTATGTGCGGCGTCCTTGCCGCACTTTGGGCGAACGCCTCACGACGTCCTGTCGTGCCGCCGTCCTTGAAATTGACGGAATTAAACCGCATTTCCCGCAAGGTAAGGTCGTCGCTGGGGTAGCGGATGTTCGTTTTCAGAGAATTGAGATTATCATACTGCTCCGTATGAGCGAGGAACTTATCCTTGTCCAGCTTTAGGTCACGACAGATTTTGTTCGCCGCCAAATCTGCCTTTGCTTCAGAATAGCCGAACTGCTCCCGAAGTAATTCCATCATCTGCGCCTTATTCATGGACGAATATTCAAAGGACTTCCCAATCTTATCATCGGCGATAACGATACCTTTATCATCTGACCGAATATCCAGATCGTCTGAAATCTCGCCGTGGACGCGCTTGTAATCTTCCTTGACAACGGCGACCTGCTCAGCGTTTTCTGCGGGATAGACGCATTTTACCTTTCCGTCGGCGGATTCCATGAACTGGCAGCTTAAACCCTGTTCCTCAAAAGCAGCTTTCATAGCGGTCACGTTGTTGGCGCTGATGTTAAAGCACTTTACGCTCTGCGGCGCTTCTTTCAAGCGTTCCTGCATTATCTCCTGCGTTATCTGATTGACTATTCCCTTGTCACGGTCGAGGAATTCAATAGTCTGCTTATCTCCCTTGCCCACGACCGCAACAGGAATTTTATATTCCTTTGCTTTTGCGGCAAAGGCTTTCGCGTCAGCGGAAAGAATGTTGCTCGTTGTGGAGATGCCGCATTCCGCCTTGTTGGCTTCATACAGCAGTTCGCCGTTCGTGACGGTACCTTTCGCCAATTTTTCGGCAATGCTGCCGCCGATTTGATTAATGCTGTCAACGGAATTGTGGTACAGTTCTTTCAGCATTTTTTCAAAAAGGGGAGCAAGGAGCTTGATAAGCTCAGCTCCCACCTCGATGATTTTTTGCCCCGACTGCAATGCAGCGGAGCCGACTTCGTCTGCCATGATCAATACCTCCTGTTCAGATTTTGTGCTATAAATAGCACTTTTTTAGCGTTTGGGCGGTGGGGGATTATTTTATCCTTGCCATGTCTGCTTCTTTTCTTGCCCATAGGCACAAAAAAAGGACAGCCATAAAGTTAACTGTCCTTGTGAATGGTGTTTGCTGTGTTATTTTGAAATAATGTTTGGAGATGTATTATCGATAATTGTCCATTCCCCGGATTTTGTATCTTGGGTCAGGTAAAAATACTGTTCAGTATAACCGTCATCAAAAAATGTCTTTGTATGGTCGTACTCCGTATAGTATTTCGCCCATACGACAATAAAGTGTTCCTTAAGATATTCATCTGTCCACCCTCTTGCTTCTGCAAGTTCGCTGCCGGAGTACATAGCTTTAACACGCGCCGTTTCATCTTCATCGACCTTTATGTCCTCAACGCGTAGCTGTCGGCGTTGACCGTCTGAATATCCGCCGCTATTGCGCTGTCAAGCTGTAATTTTCTGCTCATTATTCCTCACCAAGCCTTTCAATGATTTCCTCTGCCAAATTTTCGTATGCCTGCGCCGCAGCCGTCCATTTCATGTATTCCTTTGCGGTCAGTTTGTAGCTGAAAGAGTTTTTGATAACACGGCTGAAAGGAATGGTGGTGTTCAGCACCTTGTTTCCGAGGGTGCATTTGAGAAATTCCAGCAACTCTGTATCTGCGGGATTTTCCTTGTCAAATTTGTTCACGATACAGCCGCCGAATTTGGCATTGCAGTTTGCAAGCGCCCCTGTTACAGCGGGAATGCCCTGAATCGCGAACGTTCCAAGCTCTATGGGAACGAACACACTGTCGGAGAGCGTGATTACTTTTTCTGTCAGCTTTGTAAGAGCCGGCGGCAGGTCGAGGACTGCGTATTCATAGCTGCGGTCGAAAGTCAGCACCTTTCTCACGTTGGCGGTCTGAACATCTTCCGGGAGCTGCTCAAACTGCGCCGCCACAAGGTTAAGCGCCGGGGTCGCCGTAAGAATGTCGATGTTAGGGTATCTGGTGGAGCTTTTTGCCACAGTGGGCAGGCAGTTTCTATTTATCAGCGCTGTTTCAAGCCCCGCCTTCGGTTCTGCGAAGAAACGGGAACTGTTAGACTGTCCGTCAAAGTCGATTACAAGCACCTTTCCGCGCTCGGCAAGCTCGTTTGCGAGGTTGATAGCCGTTGTGGTCTTTCCTACGCCGCCCTTGTGATTGTAGATTGCGATTATGTTGATAGATGATTATTAACTATGGATTTATTAGCTTTAGATTTATATAATGAGGGAAAATCGGATTTTTCGGAACTAGCACCGAAGTTTGTGGGGAGCAGTACCGGAAGTTCCTTGACAGCCTGCTCCGGAGAATGTTCAGAGCAAGCACCGGAGTTATCTGGGATAGGCTCGTCAGGGATTTCTTGCTCCGGAGTTTTTTCGGAGCAAGGGGGCGGTGCTTCGTTTTCAGCCTTGTTCTTACGCTTCTTCTCATAGGACAGAGCCGCAGCCGGCTTTATGGACATCTGCTTCTTTTCGCCCTCTGAAATGAGCTTTGAAATAAGCTCTATATTCTCGATTATACGAAAACAGCGCTTGGCGGGAAGTCCACGGTTCTTGCTTTCGATAAGTCCGGATTCCACCAGGTTCTTTATGCAGCGTTTCTGCTGATACTCAGAAAGGGCGGTGCTTGCTTCGAGGTCGGGAACGGTCGAGTAGAACCAGCCGCCATCGTCGAGCATACCGTTACGCTCGTAGTAGCTGCATTTCGATATGAGGGCGGCATATATCACCGCTTCTGACAAACCGATTGCGTGAGCAAGCAAGCGGTTTACGGTCAGCGTGTTGCTGGGGTTTAGCATTTGGAATATTGCGTTCATAAAAAATCATCGCCTTTCTGAAAGATAGGAATTACTGTGGATTTATTTCTTCTGCGCTGCTTTCCACTTTTCAACCCTATCCTTGCAGCGTAAATCCTCCGCTGCTTTCGCTTCCTTATCTTTGAAGAACGGGCAGCCGCCCTTAAAGCTGCTGCTAACCAAAGCCGAGCATTTTCCGTCCCAATATGCAAAGCACTTACTGGAATTGCAGCGGGGCGACTTGGTGTTATAGAGAATGTTCAACATAATAGTCTCCTTTTTAGATTGTTTTGGTATATTGTGGAGCAAACAACTTTCGGCTATTATGCCAAAGATTTTGTCTGCGTTTTGTGCGTGGTGATGAAATCTTTGTTATTTATTAACAAACGCTTATGCTAAAAATTGAGCAATAGGCAAATTTATTAACAAAAAGGGAGAGCTTGAAAAACTCTCCTTTTTTTGTTATTCGATTTCTGGTTTGATGAATGTCTATACTATATTTATATAGAAAAAGGACGCCTTTCAGTGAAAAGCGTCCTTATTATTGGTTAGGGTATGGTCTGCGTTGGTTGTGCGGCACTACTATTCCTTTTGTAATGCGGGTTTGCGACTATATCCCTTTGATGTCCCCTGTAATGGGCGGGGTCGTTGTATTTCTTCTATATTCGTCAGTCCGACAGGTAGGACTTCACAAGCACCTGGAGCAGCTCGTCACGGTCTATGTGGCGTATCAGCCCACGGGCGTTGTTGAATGTCGTGATGTATGTGGGATCCTCCGACAGTATGTAGCCCACAAGCTGATTTATCGGGTTGTACCCCTTCTGCTTGAGTGCGTCATAGACAGTGGTAAGGATCTCCTTCATCTCGTTTTCTCTGTCATCGTGTACAGAAAAAGTCATAGTCTTGTCGTGCATACCATCAATCCTTCCTTATGTCCAAATATTACAAATCGGTTACATTGTTAATTATACACGATGTCCGCCCAAATTACAACCATCTTTCCGGACTTTAGGCAATATTACCATATAAAATCTATATTTATCACAAAAACAATTTCTTCTCTTTGGATATTCTCACAAAAAACATCAGCTATGCATACGTAGTTATATAAAATTTGCTAAAACACTTGTATATTTCTTTTTTTTGTGTTATAATTATAGCATAGCGTTTATTATACGGCTGACGTGTTTCTGCGAAGCCCGGGGCGTACTTTGCTTATGTCCCGCACAGTATAATATCCCATTAATTTGTATATTTTCAGGAGGAATCACAGATGGCAGCAGGCGATGGATTCAAGCAGGTCCCCTTCGGGTTTGACAAGAACGAAGTAAATACATACATCAGCGATCTCCGCAAGAAAATGAACGCCCTTGAGGCGGACATGCGTTCCAACGACGAAAAGACCCG
Organism: uncultured Oscillospiraceae bacterium; assembly: GCA_934454435.1. GTDB lineage: Bacteria > Bacillota > Clostridia > Oscillospirales > Ruminococcaceae > CAG-115. Next base: position 11,296 of record CAKSGA010000044.1, read on the forward strand.
TGCCGCTGAAAAGCTCGCAGAAGAAGCAGACGGCAGGATCAAGGCAGCGCAGGAGGAGGCTGACAAGAAGGTAGAGGAGATCTCCGCACTGCTTGAGGAGGAGAAGTCCACCACCTCCAGGCAGATGATCGAAATACGCAACCTCAAGGAAAGACTCGACAACGAAAAGAAAAAGATGACCGACATGCTCAAGAACGGCAAGGGAGTTTCCCAGGAAGCCACCCGTGCGTTCAACGAGGTCATAGACAAAGCGAATGAGGAAGCGTCCGATATCATCGAGAATGCAGAGAAGCAGGCTCAGAAGATAATCGACGACGCCAAGCAGCACAGCAGTGACATCTCCGAAAAGACGGACGCTTTCCTGGCAATGCTGAGGGAGCAGATAGGCTCCATGAACGATGGTTTCAACACTCTTAACCAGTCCGCTGCGGAGCTTCTCGGAACGGAAGCCGCACCTGCGGTATCCCTCCCCGAGCCCGAGCCTGTCGCAGCCCCTGCGCCGGTATTCACGAAGCCGGAGGAGCCTGCGGAGGTACCGGACATGTCGGTATTCGACAGCGTAACCGAAGAGGAACAGCCTGAAGAGGAGCCCGCTCCTGCCGAGGAAGCTCAGCCGGAGCCCGGATATGAGCCGGAGCCTGAAGCAGCCGAGCCTGAGGAGTCCGAAGAGGAAGTCCAGGCTGAAGAGGAAGAGGGCGACGCTCCCGCAACGTTCGACGATGAATGGAGCGGAAACGAGATGGCTGACGCAGTTGCAGCTGCCGAAAAGCAGATGGCGCAGACCGCTGAGAAGAATATCCCGCTGGTCAACCCTGACGCCACAAGTCCGTTCGGCGGCGACCTGTTCAATGCAGACGACCACCACGATGATATGAGCGGTTTTGAAATGGATAACGAAGAGCCCTCTGAAGAAGCCGTTGACGAGATCTCCCCGCTGGACGTTTCCGACCATGCTGAGGCTTCATATGACAACGACTTCAACAAGGATCTGCTGGCTCAGACCATGCCATCCAACTCGCTTGGCAGCGATGCAGACGATGACCTGCTCGCAGCAGTCAGGGCGGCAGAGGAAGCGGCAGCAGTAAAGCCCAGTAACGTTTCCGACTTTGATATGGACGAAGAGCCCGAGCAGACCTCCGGTGCTTCCGAAGAGGATGATCTGATGAAGGCACTTCGTGAGGCAGAAGCAGCCTTTGGCGGCGGTTCCGCTGACGAAAGCCCAGACGAGCCCGAAGAGGAAGAAGCTGCGGCAGAGGATCCCTGGGCAGCACTCCAGAAGCAGCTTGAAGCTATGGAGAGCGCAAACGGCGGAGCTTCCTCCGTCACCTACGATGAACCCGAGCAGCCTGACGAGCCCGAAGCAGCTCAGCCTGAACCCGAGGCAGACCCTGATGTTGCGCCTCCCTCCGCTGACGACTCCTCTATCTGGAACTTCGGCACAAACAGCACCGACGATGACGACATGAGCTCCGATTTCGGCGGTTTCGGCGGCTTCTGATAAAACGACAAAAATCCAGACACCCGGGCGGACTCTGTGCCGTTCCGGGCGCTCTGCGTGAATGGACTTAAATATGGAACTGGAACTAAACACTAACGAACTCAAAGAAAAGGCAAAGACCCTCCGGGCAGGCGACAAGGTCCTGCTGAGCGGGACCGTATACACTTCCCGGGACGCTGCGCACAAGCGCATCAGGGCGTGCATCGACAACGGCGAGCCTCTGCCCTATCAGATAGACGGCGCAGCGATATACTATGCAGGTCCCACCCAGGCGAAGGAAGGCATGGCGATAGGCTCCTGCGGTCCCACCACGTCAAGCAGAATGGACGTTTACTCTCCCCTGCTGCTGGATATGGGACTTTCTGCGATGATAGGAAAGGGAGAGCGCTCACAGGCTGTCTGTGACGCCATCGAGCGCAACGGTGCGGTGTATTTCTGCGCCATCGGGGGCGCCGGAGCACTCGCCTGCAAGTGTATCACCGAGTGCGAGGTCATAGCCTTTGAGGATCTCGGCTGCGAGAGCGTTAAGCGCCTGCACTTTGAAAAGTTCCCGCTTATCGTCACTATCGACTGCGTGGGCGGAAATCTTTTCAAGACCGGCAGAGCAGAATATTCCAGATAATTGCCATCGAACTGGCACTTGATATGTGGTATTTTTGCATAAACGGGAGCATGGTTTTTCATCTAAAGTGCTTGTCTTTGGAAAAATTGCGATTTTTCCTTGACAAATGCAAATGCAGGTGTTATAATTATGCGTAGCAGATAGATTTACATTTATAGTAATTTCGGATCAAGTATGGCTGATTATTCAAAGATGACTGACGAGCAGCTTGCAGGCTGCGTTTCCTCCGGCGCTAATGGCGATGCTGTCGCAGAGATAGTGTCAAGATACACCGGGCTGGTGCTTGCCCTGGCGGGGAAGTTCAGCAGCAGCGCAGATTATGAGGAGCTGGTCAGCGAGGGACTGGACGCTCTTATCTCAGCGGCCTCCGGGTTCGACCCTGAAAAGGGGAAGTTCAGCGGGTTCGCAGGGGTGTGCGTTTCCAACAGAATGAAGAATGTCGTCAGCCGTGCAGACCGCCGGAATTCCCGCTTTTCGGAGCTCGACGACAAGGATATCCCGGACAGCTCTCCGACCCCGGAGGAGCTTGTCATAAGCCGTGAGAACGCCGCAGAGATCACCGAAAGAATGAAGGATCTGCTTTCCCCGCTGGAGCTCAGCTGCATCGAGGGAGTTATTCTCGGCATGCCTTATTCCGAGATCGCAGAAAGGCTGTCCGTGGGCGTGAAGTCCGTGGATAACGCCGTAACAAGGGCACGCACAAAGCTGAGGGGGATCCTCCCAAGGCTTTGATATATATGACCCGGTAGCTTAATTACCAGAGCGTTGTTTATCAAAGGTGTCGGTGTGAGTCCGACCAGGGCAAATATTTTTTTATGAGGTATGGACTATGTACACAGACATCACTTTGAAGTGCAAGGATTGCGGAGCAGACTTCGTGTTCACCGCTGGCGAGCAGGAATTCTATGCTGAAAAGGGCTTCACAAACCAGCCGCAGAGATGCAAGGCTTGCCGTGACGCCAAGAAGAACGCTGGCAAGAGCGGCAGAACCTTCTACGAGGCTACTTGCGCTGGTTGTGGCGGTATCGCAAGAGTTCCCTTCGAGCCGAAGGAAGACAGACCTGTATACTGCAGCGACTGCTTCGCAAAGATGAGAGGCGAGTAATTCGCCGGGATTGGTTGGTATTTTCTCACAGGAAACTAGCATTTTCATAAAGTCGGAAACGACGGCTTGAGCAAATTTTCTTATAGAACTATTGATCAACTCGCAAAAAAGATCAGACGGTGATGAACCGTCTGATTTTTTTATTATCTGAGGAATTCAGCGATGCGGCGGTACTGCGCAAGCATTTCCGCTTCGGTGATGGTGCGGTTCGCCGGGCTGGTAGAAGGCAGGCAGACCGCCGGGGAAAGCTCCGGGAAGAACCGCTGATACAGGCTGTACGCTTTCTTTCCGGTGGTGAACACCGCCCGAATATCCGCTGAATTCAGTATCTGCTCCAGAGGGTTCGGGACGGGGTCTGAAATGCTGCTGTCAGAAGCTCCGGTGATGGTGCACTCTGCCAGGACGTCCCACAGCGCCACGCCGTGGGAAAGACACATTTCCCGCCTGCCCGGGATATCTGCGGGAAGCGGCTCCCCAAGTACCTCCGACAGCATGCGCCAGAAGCGGTTCTGGGGGTGCATGTAGTAGAACCCGAGTTCCCGGGACTTCGGCGAGGGCATGCTGCCAAGCACCAGCACCCGGGAATTCCCGTCAAACACCGGCGGGAAGCCGTGCTGTACCCTTACCGGCTCAGATCTCATAGTCCACGCTGTGGGAAGCCGTGCGGATAGACTTGCAGAACGCCGAAACCTCCACGTGCAGCGGGTTGGTAGAGTACGCCCGGAGCGCCTCCAGACTGTCGAACTCGCTGACCAGAACGGCGTCAAAGCTGCGGTCTGAGGGGTTCATGTTTATGCCGACCTCCATCGAGCGTATCTCCGGAATTTTGCCACGAAGCGACAGCAGGCGGTCACGGAAGACCATCATGTTCTCCTTCTCGCCCTCCTTGAATTTCCACATAACGATGTGCTTTATCATGTCAATATCTCCTATCTGAATTTATCTTTCATTTCATCCATGAACGGCTCGTTGTACAGCTTGGGGTAATAGCCGAAAACCAGGTCGTAGAACTGCATGGGAGTCAGCGCCCCGAATTCACCGCACAGGAAACCCGGGTAGCTCTTCATTGCGTCCGCCATGGAGCGTGCCTTGTCCTGCTCGCCGCTCACTAGCCTGGCGCATATCAGGTCGTTGCCGTATATCATCGCAGGAATGTGCTCAGCAGCCCTTTCATCGTCTGCCTGGGGAGGCGGAACAAGCGGCGTGAACAGCGGCTTTATGCGTTTGTAGAATCCCTTTCCTGCCCTCCTGATCTCTCCCCGGAACGCCCGCATGCACTTTGCCAGGGGCTTTTTGTCATTCATGTAATGGGACAGCGCCGCCGAAAGTGCGTCCAGCAGAGCCACCTGGTTCAGCTCCTGCTCCCCCGCCGCCACGGCGGAATATATCTCCCGGGACACCGCCAGGACCCGGTCCAGCGCAGCTTTTTCCGTTGAGCTCATAATCTCACCTCTAGTATAAAACCTGTCCGCCCCGCATATCATCTCAACAGAAGACCCTGACAATACGCTGAATGGAGAACACATCATGGACAACACAGCCATTCTGACCCCTGACGGCTTCGACCAGAAGCCCTCGCCGAAGCCCCCTGCCGGACAAGTCCCCCCGCAACCGGAAAGCGACCATAACGAACCGGTATTTTCCGGCGTGAATGACTATCACACCCTGTCCTCTGCGGACACCGAGGAGCTCCCCCGTGCCGAGTCCGCCGCACGCAGGACCGCTCACCGGAGCCGGATACCGTTCCTGCAGCTTCTGGCGGTCCTTGCCGGAGGTGCCGCCGGGGCGTACTTTGCTCTCAACCTGCCTGCTGGCGCAGACCTTTCCGGGAGCCTGCTCTGCCGCTCCGGCGACTTCGGAGCGATGCTGCTCCGCCGACTCGCCTGGGACGGAGCGTTCCTGCTGGCGGAGTACCTGTGCGGATATTTTGCGCTGGGCTGGCTGCTGGTGTGGACAGTCCCGCTGGTGTGCGGGCTCGGGACAGGTGCGGCGCTCGCCGGGGCATTCGCCGCCGGAACAAACGCCGCACCGTTGATTATCCCCGCCGCCGGTACTGCCATAGCCGTCGCCCTTGCCGCCGGGACTTCCCGGAACATGTCCGCCCAGCTCATGGACCTTGTGACCTCCCCCTGCGGGGTGGTGTCAGACTCCCCTGCCGCCGGGGACTACACCCTGAAATTCCTCGCCTGGGGCGGCGTCATGACCGCCCTCGCACTTATAGAGTGCGCAGTCCGCTGCCTTACGACAGCGTGAGGGTCAGCGACCTGTCGGTATACGAACCGGACCAGCCGTTTGCGTCACAGCCGTATGCGCTGAGGTCGTCAAAGAAATCCTGCTTGTTCAGCTTTGCAATAAGCGAATTTTCAAGGCCGGACTTAAAGTAGACCGTAGTAGTATATACGCCGTTCTTCCAGTTTGCTGCGGCGTTCTCGACCAGCCAGCTGTAGGCGCTGTTCACGGTGTCGTTCACCTGGATATCCATGGCGCTGGTGTAGCTGTAGTCAGTCGCAGTTGCCTGGGGCACCGGGAAAGTGTTGTCGAACTGATGGTCAAGCGTGATCTGGCTCGTGGGAATGCAGAAATAGTCGTACCCGGCGGTGTCGTCCCAGGTAACGTCCATGTTGTACCAGTCGCCGTCCAGCTTGATCATGTTCCACATATGGGGCTCGCCGTTACCGGTTCCCGCAACGCAGATACACTCGATACCCACCGCCTGGCAAAGATACATGAACGCCTTGGAATAGCCCTCGCACAGCGCCTTTCCGTACACCAGGGGACCGTCCGCCTCGGATATGTAGGAGGAGCCGCTGCGGGTGTAGTCCGTCAGGTCAACAACAGCGTCATGAAGGACCTTCACACGGTCGAACAGATCGTCCTGCGCCAGCGCCTCATCGATGATCTTCTGAGCTGCTGCATCGAACTTCGGCTGTATCTGGGCAGCCTCGGACCTGCTGCGGGAGTACACCATCTTGATGGAGATCACCTTGCTGCCCATAGTGGTGTATCTGTAGCCATTCGCCAGCCAGAAGAACTGAGGATTGTCATAGTCGAACGCCCAGTAGGTCTTGTCGATATCGCTCTTCACGGCGCCGATACCTGTGAGGTCAGCCTTATCAGCGTGGGCTGCGGCAGCCTCGAACAGCTTTGCATAGATCTTCTGCTGGGTGGAGGTCAGCGTGCTGTAGGCGTACTTGTTCGTGTAGTCGTCAAGAATGCTTTCAGATGACATGTCTGTGGCATTAATGATGTCGTACTCATACGAAAAGTACTTGTTCGTCCAGCCGGACTTGCTTGCCAGCACCCGCAGTGTGGAGCTCCTTGCGATATCAATGCCGGTGCTGTACAGCTTTGATGAGGTGGTGGGCTTGGAACCGTCCAGCGTGTAGTATAGCTTAACGCCGGAGGTCTTGCAGGTGAGCTTTACGGTGACAGGAGCGTCATATGCGCCCTCGTCCTCTGAGAAAGTCACCTTGGGGGTGAGCTTGTACTTGTAGGTCTTTACGCTGCTCTTGACGCCGCCCAGCACTGCGTAGCACTTCAGTGTGGTGTTCTTAGTCAGCTTCAGTGCCTTAGAATAGAGCTTGTAGCTGCTGCCGGTGCTGTAGTATATCTTCGCCCCGGACGCCGCCGTGAGCTTCACGGAAAGCGAGCCGTTCACGGCGTATGTACCGCCCCTTCTTGAAGCAGAGGGCGCAGAAACATCAGACGCAGCCATCGCCACGGAGGAGCTACCGGCTAGCTCCTGCACCGGAGCACTGAACGCCCCGACTGATACTACAGCGGCAATAATAATGCTAAGAACACGTTTCTTCATATTCAAGATCCTTTCATAAACATTGGAAGATTTCCTGCATTTGCACTTACTATTATACCAGTATTTTACCCTCTTGTCAATGAAAATCCCGGTGGGAAAACCAGACAAAAAAAATGACCCTTGCGGGTCGGGTGCAGATGTCTGCAAAGTAAAATAATCATTATGTGTAGAACAAAAGAAAGGAGACAACTAAACAAAACAAATGAACGGAGAATGATTAACTCTGTCCCTTTATTTGTATATATTATACCGTGATTTAGAGGATTTGTCAATAAGTTTTTTCGAGATTTATTTTTTTCGTGCAAACCCAACAAAAACTGGTCGGTCGGTTTGATTAGTATTTAGTGTTTTCTATCCTATTGTGGTATTTATTGTATACGGAGTTTTTTTTATTATGCAAAATGTCGTATTTTGTGGTGGAAAATCAGGCAGTTTTTGTTCTCAACTCACAACACCCCGACAATATTCCATCGGCAAAACGACAAAAAAAGACATAACGCACTTCTGTTATTGAAGTGCGCTATTGACATCATCTAATAATATTCCGCCAGGAAGCTGTCCGTGTTCTCCTGAGAATACTCCACCTGCTTTGAATACAGTTTAAGGTCAAGTATCATGTCCCACTCGGTAAGCGAACCCTTGTCCAGCCACTTCATGCAGTCCATCAGCAGGACCGTCAGCGCCGAGCAGCACGCCAGCATTACCCTGGCATACGCTGCGCTGTCCTCCAGGCTTCCGGTGTAATGCCGGAATATCCCATAGGCTGCGATGTGCTCGTACCGCCAGTCCGGGAACTCCGCAAGGAACCCCGGCACCGCCGAAATAAGCTCCTCCCGCCGCTGAATGAGCCTTTCAAGAAGCTGCGTCCACTCATCGTTTATGCTCTCCATCGCCGCAAGAGTGTCCAGCAGGCGCACGATATCCTCGCTTCCGGTTATGCTCGTCCATTCCTGAGGAAGCATAGCCGGGGTGCCGCCCTCTATCTGCTGC
>CAKSGA010000045.1 GCA_934454435.1 uncultured Oscillospiraceae bacterium
TGACCTGGAAAATACAGGAGTTAATTCGCAGCGTTACGCCGGGATAGAATGCCTTTGTGCAGGAAACCGACAGATTCTGCTTGCGTTCCAGCGTTGTTTCGATCTCCTTGATCCTTGAGGTCAGGCGCTTTATCTCGCCCTGCATCTGGAACCTTGACCGCATTGCTTCGACCTTCATCTGCTCACGCTCCGGGGAGAGCTTGGACACCTTTGCCATCTCTGCAAGCGCTGTGATGATCTTGCCGAGCTGGTCTATCTTGTCCTCCATCTTCTGTATGGAGTGCTTGTGACCCTCCATCTCTTCGGTGAGAACGGCGTTGTTTCCCAGTGTGACAAGGGTCTTTGCATAGCTTTCTGAGCCTATGACCGAAGCTGTGATGTTTTCCAGTGCCGTGTATTTTCCGCCCATCATTACGCCCTTGCCGCTTGCCACGATGTTCTTTCCGGCAAAAACCTCTCCGCCTACGAACGAGGATGCCTCCACGTTCTGACCGGCGTAGAGCTTGCTGTTTTCGCAGAAATCAAGCTTTATGCTGCCCAGTTCGCTGTGCAGGGTGGAATTTATGCAGCCCAGCTTCACTGTGATGTTTCCGTCAGCAGTGACGGTGCCGTTGGTAACGCTGCCATTGATGGTCACGTTCTTTTTGCATGTTACTGCGTAGCCCTCCAGCACGTTTCCCTTGATGATGATATCGCCGATGAAATCAATATTGCCGCTGGAAACGTCCACATCACCACGGATTAACAGCGATTCTTCAATGCAGAAAGCTCCGTTTGTGTATGCGAGATTGCCGTCTGTTACCGCAACGATCTCGGTGCCATCGTTGATCAGCTCCGTACCCTTACCTACTGCAAAAGCTGCGGGAACGCCGACCCTCTGGGCAACGGTTTTCCCCATTATGTCTGTTCCGGGCGCACCCTCAGAGGGCATAGTTATCTTTGCAATGGCAGTACCCTTATAAATATTGCGAACAAGACCCAGGTTTTTGTAGTCAACGTTTCCGTTTTCGTCCTCGACCGGCTTGAATGTCGTTTCACGCTTGAAAAAATACTCGATCTTGCCGTCCTCACCGTTCACGGGGGGCTGCCACTGGGCAATATTGATGTTCTCACCATAGCGGCGCTCATTGACTGCCTTGGTGATCTCTTCTTTTTTCACACCGAAGCAGATCCCTTTTTCTGCAACGGCGGCAAGGGCTCTTTCGGCAGTCATTTCAAGTCCGCCATTTGACGGAGGTTCTATTGTCATGAATGCTGTAGTGTAGTTCGGGTCGATGGATATCTCCACCTCTGAGTGGATTATCTTACCATCCTTTGTATCAGTCATAGCAATGCCTCCTTGTGAATTTGTCTTAATTATATTGTAACATATTCTATATTATTTTGCAAGCATTTGAGGAGAAATTGCTAAAATATAAGCAGAATTAACATTAAGTTTGTTGCGGGGTCAGTTTTCTTTTGAAAGACCGACTCCCAGTTTCTTTTTCCATACTCCGGATATGTAGAAGATCACGGACATTATAGTTCCAGCTATCCATGCACCTGGCCAGGAGAGCCAGATACCGGTTACTTCGCCCATAGTGTTTGAGAGAATAGCCGCCAGGACAACACGAAGTATCAGGTCAGTGAAAGTTGCCGCCATGAAGCAGCCCATGCTTTCGCTTCCACGCAGCACGCCGTCGCACAGGAGTTTTATGCATACGATGAAGTAGAACGGCGAAACGATCCGCAGGAACTCCACGCCGGTGTCCATAGCGAGCTGTGAGCTGTCGTCGTTCATGAACAGCGAGAGCAGCGGCTGGTTGAGCAGGAAGAACAGCAGGAAGAACACCGCAGCAGTTCCGAGGGAGAAGAACATGACGGAGCGGAAGCCCTTCTTGATACGTTCGGGCTTGTCTGCACCGATATTCTGGGCAGTGAAGCTGGACATACCGTTGCCGATGGTGGTGAAGCAGGTTATTGCGAAAGTGTTGAGCTTTATCGCCGCAGAGTAGCCCGCAACGATAGAGGAGCCGAAGCCGTTGACCATGTATTGAATGAACAGGTTCCCGACAGAGATGAAGCTCTGCTGGAGCACGCTGGGAACCGCCACCTTGCTTATCTCCGCAAGAGCCCTCCAGCTGAACCGCTTACCGCCCTGGATATTCATGGACTTCACCCGGCGGAACAGCAGGAACAGCGCCAGAACGCATGCTGCGCCCTGGGCCGCAAAGGTCGCCCATGCGGCGCCTGCGACGCCCATCTGAAGCGGGATAATGAGTATGCAGTCAAGTATGACGTTCCCGACGGAGCTTGCGATCAGCAGGTAGAGGGGAGTTTTGCTGTCCCCGAGGCTGTTGAAGATACCCGTCACGATGTTGTAAAGGAACAGGAACATGAACCCGCCGGTGTAGATCATCAGGTATAGACAGCCATCGGCGAAGATGTTGACCGGGGTCTGCACCCACTGCATGAACACGCCGCTGAACAGCACGCCGACGATGGTCAGCAGGGCAGAGAGGACGGTCCCGGCGATGAGCGAGGTGGAGATGCAGGTCTTTGTAAGCTGCATGTTGCCCGAGCCGAAGTGCTTGCTTATAACGACCGAGCAGCCTATCTGGCAGCCGACCGCCACCGCCATGAAGATCATGGTTATGGGATAGCTTGCGCCGATGGCTGCGAGGGCGTCCTCGCCGGCGAATTTACCGGCAATCACGCTGTCGGCAATGTTGTACATCTGCTGGAACATAACGCTGATAAACAGCGGTATGGTAAACATTATGAGAGTCTTTCCTGGACTTCCTATAGTCAGGTCCTTATTCATATCTGAGCCGCTTCTTTCTTTTGTTTGTTATCTCTGGCTGAAAAATGCCGTTTATATTTCCATTCTATCACAAAATTCCCGGGATGACAACTTTGTAATATGCTTTTCGTTGTTTTTTGGGTAGATTTTGCATGAATACGACAAAAAAGCACTAGACAAATAAAAGTTTTTGTGATATCCTATAAGCGTAAACTGACGGGAACGTACAAAATTCCCGGAAATATATATTTGAGAGGGTAAAACTAATGACCAACATTCCTGAAATCAAACTCGGCATAATTGCCGTATCCCGTGACTGTTTCCCTATCGCTTTATCTGAAAGACGCCGTAAGGCTATCGTTTCCGCCTACGGAGAGGGGATCTACGAATGTCCCGTTACCGTTGAGAATGAGCTTGATATGCTCAAGGCTGTCGAGGACGTAAAGAAGGCAGAGTGCAACGCTTTAGTAGTTTTCCTCGGAAACTTCGGCCCTGAAACTCCTGAGACACTTATCGCAAAGAACTTTGATGGTCCCTGCATGTTCGTTGCAGCAGCAGAGGGCGACGGCGACATGATCAACGGAAGAGGCGACGCTTACTGTGGTATGCTCAACTGCTCCTACAACCTCGGAATGCGTCATCTCAAGGGCTTTATCCCTGAATATCCCGTTGGCACTGCCGATGATATCGTTAAGATGATCAGGGACTTCGTTCCGGTAGCAAGAGCTATAATCGGCGTTAAGAACTTAAAGATCATCACATTCGGTCCCCGTCCGCAGGACTTCTTCGCATGCAACGCTCCTATCAAGGGCTTATACGAATTAGGCGTTGAGATCGAAGAAAACTCCGAGCTCGACCTGCTCGTTTCCTTTAAGGAACACGAGAACGATCCCAGGATCGAAGAGGTTTGCGCAGACATGGCAAAGGAGATGGGCGAAGGTCATTATTACTCCGACCTCAACAAGCGCATGGCTCAGTTTGAGCTCACCATTTTAGACTGGGCGGAAAACCACAAGGGTTCAAGAAAATACGTTGCATTTGCAGACAAGTGCTGGCCCGCATTCCCGTCACAGTTCGGCTTTGAGCCCTGCTATGTGAACAGCCGTCTTGTAAGCCGTGGCATTCCCGTATCCTGCGAGGTAGATATCTACGGTGCACTGAGCGAATACATCGGTCTGTGCGTTTCCGCTGACGCAGTTACCCTGCTCGACATCAACAACTCCGTTCCCAAGTACATATACGATGAGGACATCAAGGGCAAGTATAACTATTCTCTTACTGATACATTCATGGGCTTCCACTGCGGAAACACTCCTGAATGCAAGATGTGCTCTGACCGTGCAGTCAAGTATCAGCTTATCCAGCACCGCTTACTCGAACCCGCTGGCAGCGAGCCTGACTTCACAAGAGGAACTCTCGAGGGCGATATCGCAGCAAGTGACATCACATTCTACCGCTTACAGTGCGACAGCGACGGAAATCTCCGTGCATATATCGCAGAGGGCGAGATCCTTGATGTTCCTACACGCTCCTTTGGTGGTATCGGTATTTTCGCTATTCCTGAAATGGGACGCTTCTATCGTCACGTTTTAGTTGAAAAGCGTTATCCTCACCACGGCGCAGTTGCTTTTGGTCACTACGGAAAGCTCCTCTTCGATCTGTTCCGTTACCTCGGCGTTGAGGATATCGGATTCAACCAGCCTGCCGGTATGATGTATCCGTCTGAGAACCCGTTCGTAAAGTAACAGGTTAATATCAAAAGTCATAGGGGCTGCGAAATTCGCAGCCCCTTTTCTTATTGGAAAAATGTAGGGGAGGGGTTTGCCCCTCCCGCTCTCTGTTGCGGTGCGTCTGTCACGCATTATCCAGTACATTTTTCAGCATGTCTATGTACTCCTGGCGGACCCATTCCGGGGACTGAACCACGGCCTTTCCTCCGAACTGGAACAGCCATGCGTAGAACGGCTGCTTTGCAACCACGCTGACGTAAAGCGTAAAGTGCTCTTCGTCCTTGTCGGGTATCATTCTGACGTCCATTCCGAAGCGGTCAAGCACTGCGTTTACTATGCTTTTGTCGCAGCGTATCTTGACCTCTGTTTCTTCGCCGCTGAACATCGAGATGTGCGTCGTGACATACTTTGCAAGGTCAAAATCACGGTCGAGGGGACGTGCCGGTTCGGTGGTGATCTTTACCGATTCCATACGGTCTATGCGGTAGCTGGAGTAGCATTCACGATGGTCGTTCCACGCCACCAGGTAGTAATGATCCCTGTCCCAGACCAGGGCGTAGGGGGAGCATATCCTGGGCTTGTCACGGTATTTTTTGCGGCGGTTCACGTCATATTCAAAGTACCGGAATGAGATCTTGAACTTCCCGTTGTCACCGGAAAGCGCCCGGTGAATAGTGTCAACATTGTACAGAACACCCTTGTTCGGCTGCTTTGTTCTGTCGGCGACAAAGATGTTGCGGCGTATCAGGCGTGCTTCGCCCTCGCTGCACAGGTTCTCTATCTTGCGCAGCAGTTCCGCTGACTGGTTCATGGTAAGGAATTTTGAGGAGCTCACGGTGTCTGCAAGCATCTTCAGCTCCGCCAGCTCGAAATCACGGCTCATGAGCTGGTAGGAGGCGGTGCGGCCTGTTGTCGCCTGAATGTCCATTCCGTACTGGCGCAGCGCTTCAATGTCCTCTGCGAATGCCTTTCGTCCCTCGGATACCCCCATATCCGCCAGCTTTTCCTCTATCTGCTGACGTGTCAGCGACTGAGTTTCACTTGTGTATTTCAGGAAAATATCTCTGAGATACAGCATCTTGAGCCGTTGTGTGTTCACGTCAACGGGAAGCTCTTTTTCTTTAGGCATGCTAACAGCTCCTTTTAACAATTTTTTGTTGTATATATTATAGCATATTTTTATGAAAAAACTGCGCCTTTTGGGACGCAGTTGCAATTTTTTTCAGTTTTTTTCAGTCAACAAACTCGATATGGAGGTTTTCGTTCTCAGAAGCGCTGTCTGTGAGAACTTTCCTGAGCGCTTTCGCTTCCTTTTCGCCAAGGGAATTCTCCAGGGCGGAGTTGTTCAGGATCCTGATCTCAGCCTCGGTGTTGACTTCGCCGAGATAGTCGTGGAGGGAGTCCAGGGTCTCACCGTAGCACTCCGGGAAATCGAAGGCTGCGTAAAATCTACCGTGGATCATGTCCATACCGCTGATGGTTGCTGCATCGATGATAAGTGTTTTCATAAGTTATTCCTCTCCGTAAAGTAATGTGAAGCTGGCGTAGTGGTCGTCGGTGTAGTAGATCAGTCCGTCATTAGAGAAGATGATCCTTTTAGCGCCACGCCCGCCTTTTCCAAGTGTGTCGATATCGCATTCGGTGTAGCTCCTGCCGTCCTTTTCGGGGAGGAGTCCCTCGTAGTTGCCGAAGTGGTCGCCGCCGATGCATTTTCCGGGTGCGTAGTCCTCGACAGAGCCGCCGTTCCACCCGAGGTCCCTTGCCTGCTTCTTTGTGATGAAGTTCCCGGGGAGATGCCCGTAGATGTGGATATACAGTGCTACATCGTCCCGGCTGGAGTAAGTCCCGTCCTCGCTTATCGCCGGGCTTTCAGCCGTCTGGACTGCTGACTGGACTTCCTGCGTTGACTGTTCCGTTCCGGCTTCAGGGGTGTTTTGCGGGGCTTCCGCCGTGACTGTCACGCCGGAGCTTTCATCTGCGCTTTCAGCCGGTGCTGTGCTGCTTTCAGCGACCGCCGTATCAGGGGAGCTGACCGCTGTCTTATCCGCCGAGCACGCCGCAAGCGACAGGGAAGTCACCGCCGCAAGGACCAGTGACAATATTTTTTTCATTTTGTTCTCCTTTCTGAATATATTCAAGATAAGTATATCATATTTTCCCCGTTTTGTTAAAGAAATATGCCCCCGGCAGTCCGTAATGACTTCCGGGGGTGTGTATCACTTTATGTTTCTGATATTTGAAAGGCGCTCCAGTGCGGCGTTGAGCGTTTCGTCCTGTTTTGCGAAGTGCAGGCGGACATATCTGTTCTCGGGTTCACGGAAGAAGCTGGAGCCCGGCACGGCGCCGACTCCGACATTTCTTGCAAGGTCCTCGCAGAATTCAAGATCGCTCTTGTAGCCGAATTCTGAGATATCCACCATAACGTAATATGCGCCCTGGGGAACATTGTGTACCAGACCTATGCGGTCAAGTCCGTCCAGGAACAGCCTGCGCATATGGGTGTACTTGTCCTTGAGCCACTTGTAGTAGTCGTCACCGAACTTCAGACCGACCACCGCAGCCTCCTGCAGCGGAGCCGCAGCGCCGACCGTCAGGAAATCATGCACCTTGCGGACACGGTCGCCGACCTGGGGCGGTGCGATCACGTAGCCCAGGCGCCAGCCGGTTATGCTGTAGGTCTTGGAAAGGGAACTGCAGCAGATGGTGCGCTCCCTCATGCGGGGGAGGGTGGAGAAGTAGATGTGCTTGTACGGCTCATAAACTATGTGCTCGTAAACCTCATCAGTGATGACCCAGGTGTCGTATTTCTCGGCGAGGTCAGCGATTATCTGGAGCTCTTCACGGGAAAAGACCTTTCCGCAGGGGTTGGAGGGATTACAGAGGATAAGCGCCTTGGGGTGCTGTCTGAATGCGTTTTCGAGCACGTCTGCGTCAAAGTTGTACTCCGGCGGGACCAGCGGTACGTATATCGGCTCTGCACCGGATAGGATAGCGTCAGCGCCGTAATTTTCATAAAACGGCGAGAATACTATGACCTTATCCCCGGGGTCAGTGACTGCGAGCATAGCCGCCATCATCGCTTCGGTGCTGCCGCAGGTGATGGTGACGTCACGGTCAGGGTCTATCTCGTAGCCCATGAAGCGGGTCTGCTTGGCTGCGACTGCCTCACGGATATCCTGGGCGCCCCATGTGGTCGCATACTGGTGGAAATCCTCCCTGGTGACCTGTGCAAGACGGTCAAGTATCTCCTTTGGCGGTTCAAAATCCGGGAACCCCTGGGACAGGTTCACAGCCCCGTACTGGTTTGATATTCTTGTCATGCGGCGAATGACCGAGTCGGTGAAACCCGCAGTTCTTGTTGAAAGCTGGCTCATGCTGTACCTCTTATTTCAGATATGATATGTGGTCGTTGAGAATGTGCCTGCCGTCCAGGGCAGTCTTGATGGAACGCATCACGTCAAGGTTGTCCGGGGCAGTGGCGGAAAGGAAATACGGGCGCTTCGCAATTCCTATGCCGTGCTCTCCGGAGGTAAGCCCGCCCAGGGAGTACGCATAGTTGTAGATAGTGGTCATGTTTTCGTGGAGCTCCTTTGTCCACTGCTCCTCGGTGCGGTCGCCACGGACTATGCACAGATGCACGTTTCCGTCTCCGGCATGACCGAAAGCCACCATCTGCATGCCGGTCCTGGCTTCCGTTTCATGGACGAACTTTATGAACTCCGCAGTGCGGTTTATCGGCACTACAAGGTCTACCGGCTCCTGCTCGCTTACGGCTTCCACAGCCTTTACAAGACAGCCACGTATCTTCCAGATATCCGCAGCCTTTGCCGGGTCGTCAAGGGTGATGAAGTCCAGTGCGCCAGCCTTGAGAGCGACTTCACGAACCAGCTTCGCACTGCTGAGAACTTCCTGTTCACGCCCGTCAAAGGTCAGGATAATGTATGCTCCTGCTTCGGGGGTGGGGAATTTCAGCCCTGTGAATTTCTCGCCGAGCTCGATAACGGTGCGCTCGGTGAACTCTATCGCAGTGGGGTTTGCGTTTGCACGGATTATGCTGAGCACACCGGCGATACCTGCGTTGAGGTCCGCAAAGGGGACCACCACAGAAAGCGACATTTCAGGCTTCGGGACGAGCTTCAGAATGCACTTCGTAATGACTGCGAGGGTTCCCTCGGAGCCAATTATCAGGTGCTTCAGGGAGAGTCCGCTGGCGTCCTTGACGTTCTTTGTGCCTGCGGTTATCACACGTCCGTCAGCGAGAACCAGCTCCAGTCCACGGACGTAGTCCCGGGTGACGCCGTACTTTACAGCACGCATTCCTCCGGCGTTTGTGGAGATGTTGCCGCCGATGGTGGCGGTCTTTTCGCCCGGGTCCGGGGGATAGAACAGTCCCCTGGACTCCACAAGCTTCTGGAAGTCCTGGAGCACAACGCCCGGCTCAACAACTGCCGTGAATGTCCCCTCGTCTATTTCAAGCACCCTGTTCATCTGTGAGAGGTCCAGTATTATGCCGTTGCCGTGGGGGACTGTAGAGCCCACAAGATTAGTCCCTGCGCCCCTTGGCGTTACGGGAATGCCGTTCTCATAAGCGTACTTCATCACTGCGCTGACTTCCTCAGTGGACTTCGGGAACACCAGCGCCGCCGCCGTGCCCTTCAGCCTGCCGAGGGTGTCGGAAAGGTACTTGTCCCCGATGCCGCCAATCTTTACCCTGGACGGATCCTTTATTATATTCAGAAGCTCCTGCATTGCTATTACCTCCAATGAAAAAACGGAACTCAGGCACGCCTGCGGTGATCAGACGACCGCCGCAGACGGCACTGTAATTCCGAATTAAGAATTAAAAATTCCGAATCAGTTTAATGTCCATGCCGGAACGAAGAAGCCCTTGAACTCGTTGTTGTAAATGTCGATGGTGTCCTGGGTCTGGTAAGCCTCAACTATGCGCTTGTAAACGGGGTTCTCAGCGTCCTCGGTGCGTACTGCGATCAGGCAGTAGTAGCTGTTGTCAGCGTACTCGCTCTCCTTGTAGATGGCGTCGTCTGCGGTAAGACCGCTGTCGAGGGCGTAGTTGCCGTTGATTACTGCAAGGTCAACATCGTCGATAGCGGTGTAAACCAGGTTTGCGTCCATCTCAACTAAAGTGATGGGGACCTTGTATTCGGTGATATCGCTCTTCTCAGGGGAGGCGCCAGCCTCGGGGTCGATGGTGAAGAAGCCTGCGCTCTCGAGGAGCTTCAGTGCTCTGCCCTCATTGGTGACGTCGTTCGGAACTGCGATCTTAAGGCTTTCGGCTGCGAGAGCGTCCTCGATCGTGAGCCCCTTTGAGGTATAGATGTTCATTGCAACGATGTAGGTGTCGCCGATGGCGGTGATATCGTAGCCGTTGGTAGCGACATCGTTGTTGAAATAAGCGTGGTGCTGGAATGCGTTCATGTCGATCTCACCGCTGTTGAGCGCATCGTTCGGGATATTGAAGCTGGTGAACTGTACGTATTCAAGGTTGATTCCCTCGGGAGCGAGCTTTTCCTTGATGGGGTTCCAGATGTCCTCGTAAACATTGCCGGTCAGACCGATCTTTACGGTAACGGGGTTCTCCGGGGAGTAAGCGGTATCGGAGCTTTCAGCGGCGCTGCTGTCAGCGGCGGAATTTCCTGCGTCTGAGCTGCTGTCAGCGGTGCTGTTGTTTGAATTGGAGCATGCGGTGAGAGATACCGCTGCGAGTACTGCTGTGAGGGAAAGTGCGAACTTGTTTCTGATAGACATTGTTTTATTCTCCTTTGAATATGTTTAGTTGTTTCGGTCGGCTTCTTTGCCATTGACCGGTTTATTTTTCTGCTTTCTTTGCGATGATGTTGCCGATGATCTGTATTATCTGGACGATGACCACAAGTACGACCACTGCCGCAACGATTATATCGTAGTTGTTGCGCTGAACGCCCTGTACGTAAGCGAAGTTGCCAAGTCCGCCCGCACCGACAGCGCCTGCCATTGCGGTGAGTCCCACAAGGTTGATGAGCGTTATCGTAATGCCCCTGGACAGTGCCGGTATACTCTCACGGAGATACACCCGGAAGATTATGCCGAACTTCGAGCAGCCCATGGACTGAGCCGCTTCGATCAGCCCGGGATTTACGCCTGCCAGGGCCGCCTCAGCCTGTCTTGAGAAGAACGGGACAGTCCCGACGATGAGCGGGAATATAGAACCCACAACGCCGATGGAGGTACCGCAGATTATTCTTGTGAGCGGTATCAGCAGGAACAGCAGGATAATGAACGGAATGGAACGCAGCAGGTTTATAATGACGTCCAGAATGCGGTAGAGTGTGGGGTTTTCCGCCAGACCGCCCTTTTTTGTGACTGTCAGCAGAATGCCCAGCGCCATTCCTATTACCATGATGAACAGCGTTGAAATGCCGGTCATCTCCAGCGTTTCTACTGTTGCCTTTCCAAGCTCCGGGAGCTTTTTCAGGACGTTTGGCATGATGTTTTCAAAGAATTCAGGCACTTGCGAGCACCTCCACTCCTACATTGATATCGCAGAGATATCTGACGGCTTCACGGATATCGTTCTCGCTGCCGTCTGCAATGACGACAAGTCCGCCGATGGGGTTGTCGCCGATTATCTCGATACTGCCGAAGATGATGTTGAGGTCGATGTTGAACTTGCGTGAAATAGTGGAAACAAGAGCCTCGCAGGCGCTCCTTTCAAGGTACTTGAAGCGGAGTATCTTCTGCCCGGGCCTGAGCTGAACCACGGGGGAGTTTTCCTCCAGCAGCGTGTTTATTCCGCTCAGGCAGGATGTAGTGTCAACGAATGACCGTGTGACGTCCTCGTGCGGGTTGGCGAATATCTCGAATACATCGCCCTCTTCGACCACTCTGCCGTTCTCCATGACTGCTGCACGGGAGCATATCTCTTTCACGACGTTCATCTGATGTGTTATCATCACGATCGTAAGACCCAGCTTTGCGTTGAGGGAGCGCAGCAGCTTCAGAATGGACTCCGTAGTCTGCGGGTCGAGCGCCGATGTCGCTTCGTCGCACAGTAATATCTCCGGGTCGCTGGCGAGCGCCCTTGCGATAGCTACACGCTGCTTCTGGCCGCCGGAAAGCTCCGATGGGTAAGCGTTGGACTTTTCAGCGATACCGACCAGCTCAAGCAGCTCCATAGCTTTTTTTCGGAGCTCGCTGCGGCTCATTCCGCTGTGGCGTATCGGGAAGATGACGTTGTCCATGACCGTCCTTGAAGCAAAAAGGTTGAAGTGCTGGAATATCATTCCGATCTTTTTGCGCTGTCTGCGGAGCTCTGCTCCACGGAGGGCGGTTATGTCCCTGCCGTTTATCAGCACCCTTCCGCTGTCGGGACGCTCCAGCAGGTTGATACAGCGTACCAGCGTGGACTTTCCTGCGCCGGAAAATCCGATTATGCCGAATATCTCTCCGTCTTTTATTTCAAGTGTAACGTTGTCCGCCGCATTGAATTCCCTGCCGGCGTTGACGTAGGTTTTCGTTATATTTTCCAGGCGTATCATCTGTTCACCTCAAAACTCGGTCGTTTGCCCGGAGCTTATGCTCCGTCTGCTTTCGGGCTGCCCTGGCTTCAGGCTGTCTGACCGGAGGTAATACCAGTCATCTGCCCGAAAGCACCTGCATTCGTCCGAAGCGGAAGTTCCTGCGCAGAAGCTGTGTGAATATCGTGCCCATGAACTCCGTCTCCTTTCTTTTGCCTATCTTTCCTATAGGCTTTATGTTAGAATTATATCATCTATTCACCAGTTTGTCAATAGGTTTTTTAGTACTCATATTAATTTTATAGGTTTTATATCTTTTGCAGTATTATTTGAAAAAAGTTTGTGCAGAAATCACAAATACTATACATGCAGAAATCCCGCAGACGGCATTGAAACCGTGTGCGGGAGTGTATTTATATAAGCGGTGCGATGGCTTTCATAATGAATCCGGTGAGCTTGGTTATCAGTTTTTCGTGCTTTATCGTGTCATAGGTGACCTTACGGCACTTATCAAGGGTCTGCTGAAAATCCTCTTCGATATGCGGGATGCAGTTGGTGTCGTACATGTATGCTGCGCACTCGAAGTGATGGTACAGGCTGCGGTAGTCCAGGTTGATGGTCCCGACTACGGCTTCCTTTGAGTCGCTGACGAAAACCTTTGCGTGAACGAACCCCGGGGTGTATTCGTATATCTTCACGCCGGAGTCCAGCAGACGGCGGTAATGCGTCTTTGCCAGGGCGTAAGCCGCTTTCTTGTCAGGAATACCCGGGAGTATGATCTTTACGTCCACCCCACGCTCTGCGGCGAATTCCAGAGCCGTTTCCATCACGCCGTCAAGCACCAGGTAGGGGGTCATGATGTGGACGTATTCAGTCGAACGGTCAAGGATATCCATATAGACACGCTCGCCGGGCTTTTCGCTGTTGAGGGGGCAGTCGCCGTAGGGAATGACGTAGCCCCGGGCTTCCGGGATATCTTCCCCATGCTGTTCGACATAAACGCCGAAATCCGGCTTGTACTCCGTGATGTTCCACATTTGCAGGAACAGCATGGTGAAGCTGCGCACAGCCTCTCCACGTACCATTATTGCTGTGTCTTTCCAGTGCCCGAAGCGTTCCCTCTCGTTTATGTATTCATCGGCGAGATTTACGCCGCCGGTGAATGCGACCCTGCCGTCTATCACAACGATCTTGCGGTGGTCACGGTAGTTGTAGTGCGTGGACAGGAACGGCGTGAGCGGCGCAAAGACCTTGCAGTTTATCCCGAGTTCATGGAGTTTTTTCGGGTAGTTACGGGGCAGCAGGGAGAATTCGCAGGTGCCGTCGTACAGTACCCGCACCTCGACGCCCTTGCGTGCCTTTTCTGCGAGGATCTCCAGCACCTCGCCCCACATTATGCCCTCGTCGATGATGAAGTATTCCAGGAAGATGAACTGTTCCGCTTTTCTGAGCTGCTTCAGAAGCTCTGCGAATTTCTCCTCGCCGGAGGGAAAGTACTTTACGTCCGACCCTGCAAAGACAGGGCGGCAGCCGTTGCGCTGAAGATAGCTGCACAGCGAAGCCCCTCCGGGGGACTCCTCACGGAACTTCCGCATGACCTCCGGGTCCTGGGGGATAATATCCCGGACGTCGTTTATAAGGTCATCGGTACGTTTTTTCAGAGTCCGGTGTCCGATGTCGCTCTGGGTGTAGATGTACAGCATCGAGCCGAAAACCGGCATTATCATAATTATTATCAGCCATGTGACCTTTGATGACGGGTCCATCCGGCTGTTTATCAGAACCAGCACCATGAAAGCGCTGAACGCCATAGAAAACCCGTAGTAGTGCGGGATGAACTCCTTGAAGATATTGTATACTACAACGATGAACGCTATCTGGACCAGCAGCATGAGTACTACCAGACCAAATCTGCTGAACAGTGCATAGACCAGTCCCCTGTGACCTTTTTTCAGCAGGTGCAGGGTCTTGCCCCTGACCTTTCCGTTGCTCATGGAGTCCCTCCTTCCGGAATTTTGCGACATTATCCGGTATCATGTCTATTGTATCATAAAGTTCCGGGAATGTCAACGCTGAAAAAATGCCGGCGCCTGATGTGACACGTCCGGGACGGAATTTGTGAATTTCCCGTTTGTGTATCAGGCGCCGGCAGAGCTTTCAGCCGGTCATTTGAAATGAGTATACCCATCGCCGCTGCGGCGTATTTTCTTCATGGTGGAAATTATCTCACGAAGCTGCATTTCCAGCTCGTATGCTTCTTTCATTATTGGAACGGAGCTTTCGGGCTCAGGACCACGCAGGGCGGTAAGAATGCTGCTGTACAGCTTCCAGAGCTTCATCAGTGCGAGGTTTGAGGAGCCTCCCTTCAGCGTGTGTGCGTACTTCTGTGCGTTTTCCCAGTCCCCCGCCTGGATACATTCGCTCAGACGGGTTATATCCTGGTTCATTATGTAGAGCTCAAGACACTCCTGGTACAGCTTCGGGGTGTCGTCAAAGCGCTTCATGTATTCCCTGGTGTTGAATCCAAAGGGGGCGAGCTTTTCCTCAAATATCATTCTGCGTCATCTCCTCGGAGGTGTCATCTGTTCCGTCTGTGTGAATGTTCGTGGTGAGCCATTCGCTGTTGAGCTGGCAGAGAAGTCTTGCGTCGATATATGCCTGTGCAAGCGTGAGTATCGTCTGACCCTGATAGTTGCCGGAAGCGGTCTGCTCCACGACAAGGGCGATATCCGGAACTTCCTCGTCCGTAAGGCAGAGGGGCAGCATCAGCGACATGGAATTGCGCTTGGGGTAATATGACGGAATAGCGGTCTTGTAGTTTCTGCTGACACGCTTCTTTGCAAGCTCAATGGAGTCCTTCAGACGGTTCTGAATGCGTATGAACAGGCGGTTGTTGTCGGAAACTATTGTTTTGAGCTGTTCATATATCTCCCGCTTGCGGCGGTAGTCTGCGGTTCGGAGCTCCTCGGCAAGGTCCCGTGCCTCGGGGCAGTCGTTGAACTGGTCGCACAGGAACTGTACCGGCAGACGGCTGATGTTGTCGATGATGATGTGGTCGAAGTCCGTCAGAAGCTGGCGGGACATATCGAAGAAAAGCTGTTCGCCACGCTCAAAGTAGCAGGGCGGCTGTGGCAGTGGGCTGAAGTAATTAACGATCTGCTTTCCCAGTGTGCGGGAGGCTGCGGT
Source organism: uncultured Oscillospiraceae bacterium (assembly GCA_934454435.1). Taxonomy (GTDB): domain Bacteria; phylum Bacillota; class Clostridia; order Oscillospirales; family Ruminococcaceae; genus CAG-115. The sequence continues at coordinate 15,213 of CAKSGA010000045.1, forward strand.
GCAGAACCCGCTGAACTTCCACTCGGTCTCGCTGCCGGGGTCGTTGGGCATGAAGCAGGCGTAGATATCATCGTAGTGCTTGTCTACAAGACCGGTGTTGAAGCATGCGAACTGTCTGTCCCGGGAAATGCACACCTTGTCTTCACGAACCAGACGATAGAATGTATACTTTATATATTGTATGAGTATCTGGTGGTCTTTCTGCTGAGCCCCGGCGAAGTCCCAGTTCTCGAAGAGCGCCTTGTCGGCGAGTTCAGAAAGGAATGCGCTCCAGCTGCCGAGGAAAGCGAAGTTCTCCAGGCGGCGGCCGGGCTGAATGCTTTTCTGAGAGGGGTCACGGCTCATGGTGTCCACAAAGCTGAGGAACCAGGGCCTGCCCTCGTAGGTGGAGGGTTTCAGCGTGATCTCGACCGGGGAGCCGTCAGATCTCTTCCAGCGGCAGGGGAATATCATCTTGCCCTCATAGAAGCGCAGGCGGTTCTCGGCACGGGCGGAGCTGAAGTCGTCCGAGAGATCCTGCCTTAGTTCTGGTGCAGTGCGGTGGATACCTGAGCGTTCAAGGAACTGGACGAGTATCAGCAGCGGCTTGGGAGGCAGGTTGCAGAATTCCTCAAGCTGACCGGAGGGTACAGGGAAGCTGCTGTTCTGGCTGGTCTGTGCGGGCTCCGGGCGGGTGAAGCGGTCCGTATGTGGCGCAGCGGCGGAGTATTCATCGCTGTGCTGCCAGGAGCGGACCGGCGAATATACCGAAGCGGTATATTCCGGTGAGCGGTGAATCGTCACCATGACCTGCGGCACGCCGCCGAGCACGACATCAGTGAGCTCCAGATAATCTATCTGCGCCAGCATATCCTTCATCTTGAAGAAGCCGTAGCGGGAGCGGTCGATGTGGTTATCAGAGAGCAGCTTGCTGACCGCCGCCATGTGCTGCGGGCTATCGAACGGGAAGTTCGCAGTGAGCAGGCGGTATATCTCCGCCTTGTCCTCCTGGCTTATCTCCGCTGTTTCGGGAGCGGGGCGGTGCTGTTCCATCGCATTGCTGCTGAATATATTGGTCTTTTCAAAGGAGAAGTACAGGCTCTTTCCCCGGGGGCTGAGGTTTTTGGTGATGATACCGTTCACAAGGTAGCCGTCGCTGCAGTAGGCGATGGGGAATACATACCTGTCGGACAGGAAATCCAGCTTTCCGCCGTCCCTTGCCCGGCTGAAGCTGTCGTAGATCTCCTGCTTCATCTCCTGGACCGACAGCCCGCTGCCGAGCACCTTTGTGAGCGCATACAGCGACTGCTGGGACATCTCGATGATGTCGTCGTTGAGGTTGATGTTCTTGCTGCCGAAGAAGTTGTCCGCCGGGTGACCGTGGTCGTCGGTACGGCAGCGCCTTACTATCACGTAGGAGTCCTGGTTGTACCTGGGCGTTCCGAAAAGCTCCGGCGCCGCAGCTATCAGCCCGTGAAAATCACTGAAGCCGAGATTTTCAAGTGTATATCCGTTTGTTGAGAGCCATTCCTCTACACGTGAGATGCGGTATACTCCCTCGTCAGGGAACTGCTTTGCAATGCAGCTTCCGAGCTCTTCTATCTTTTCTTTTGTAAGCACGTTTTTGATCCTTTCCAGTTTAACTCGACTAAGGAAACTCTGAATAAAACAGCATCGACATGTTCAGACGGGTGATCTCACGCATCTGATCAAGTTACGCTTCGCTTTATTCAGTGTACCCCTGATTACTGATCTTCTGTTACGGCTTCGTTGGTTTCTTCGGTGAAGTCCGCAAGATCCTGAATATAGTCGTAATCCTCAATAAATACATAGCGTACCAGGTCGGTCAGCTTTTCGTCTGACAGATCCTGCTGGTATCTTCCCTCAATGTCCATTGTGAAGCTCATCAGACGTGTTTCAGCGGAAAAGCTGAAATCGTCCGCCGGTATATCCATATCCCTGAATACTCTGATGATACTTCCGCATTCCGCTGCGAATTCCCCGGGGGAGGCGTAGTTCCCGTCAAGCTCCACGATGATACTGATATCGTCAGCGGTGGTGAGCTCATTATCGGTGCGTTTCTTTCCGCCCTCAAGGTTCAGGTCAACGTTCACCGTCAGTTTGGAAATATCTGCGGTGTGCCTGAGTACCGGGTATGTACGGTCGTAGATGTCCGCTTCGGCGGTGCGGTCGCTGAATTTCTGCTCAGTTTCAGTGATCGTGCTGCTGAGCGCCGCCGCCATGATACAGCAGCCGACAACGATAACTGCGTCCAGGCATACACAGGGAATGTTGAAGCGTATTTTGCGCCCGGAAGCTAACCAGGTCAGTATTATCTCCACGCCCAGCACCACGGCTGCGACCGGGGAGAGCTTTATCAGCAGCGTGAAATCCTGCGTACCGGAGAACAGCAGGCATATCAGTGCTATTCCCATCAGTACCAGTGTGACCGCCAGGGAGAGTATTCCGGCGCCACGCTTCATAGTCCCTACGGCGATACGCCTGAAATCGGGGAGCTTCCTGCTGCGCTGCGGCGGCTCCGGGGGCTCGTTGTGCTTCTGGAGCATCTTGTCAAGCGCCTCCAGAAGTTCACGGTCGTGCCGGTCTATTTCCTCCATTATCTGGTCCGGCTGGGGAGAGGCCTCTTCTGTTTCGTTGGTGAGCTCTTCCGTATATTCCTCAATATGTGCTGAGAATTGCATTTCTGACAGACTGTCAGAGTTCTTTTCTTCCTCTTTTTCCTTTAACTCCTGATCTGTTGGCATTTTGTCCTCCTTTCCTGTTTGGTCGGCAGGAACACGCTCCGCCGGACTATACTGTCAAATATGATTATAACAAATTATGCGGCTCCTGTCAATGGATAAAAGGTCGTACTTTCCCGAAAAACAGTTCCATTCACACCACATATAATAATATCCCCTGTTCCGTCGGAGCAGGGGATAGGTGATATTACAGGCTCTTGATGATGGTGCCCATAAGACCGGGAACAGCGCTGATAGCGTTGGACTCGTCAGTGTCGATGTGCATAGCGTCAGCGAACTTGTCGCTTACTCTGATCACAACATCGCCCAGAACGGCATTTCTGCCCTTGGTGTTGGTCTTTACCCATACGATGTCCTTGTTCTTTACGCCGAGCTTCTCAGCGGTCTCGGGGGTGAGGTGGATATGGCGCTTTGCTACGATAACGCCCTCCTTGATGGTGACCTCGCCTGCGGGGCCTCTCAGTGTACATCCCGGAGTTCCTGCGATGTCGCCGCTCTCACGGATATCGATGCCAAGACCGATGGAGCGTGCGTCAGTTGCGGAAAGCTCTACCTGGTCAGCAGAACGTACCGGACCCAAGATGCTTACGTTTGCAAGCTCCTTCTTGGGACCTACAACAGTTACTCTCTGCTCGCTTGCGAACTGACCCGGCTGGGACAGATCCTTCTTCTTTGTAAGGACCGCACCTGCGCCGAAGAGCGCCTCGAGCGTTTCCTGTGTCACATGTACGTGACGTGCAGATGTTTCGATAAGTACTTCATTCTCTGCCATTTTCATTTCCTCCGAATGATATTATTGCGGCATTACCGCCGTATCGATTTTATTATACACCCTTTCGCTGAAAATTGCAATAGGTGATATCAAAAACCTGTCAGTACTGGCTGCTGAATTTCGTCTTGTAGTAGTAGATCCCCCAGAACAGTCCGAAAAAGCCTCCCATGATATGACCGAACTGCGACACTGTATCCGGTGTGAAAGCGCTTACTATCTCCCTGCCGAGGTATATCGCAGCCACCAGTATCAGTGAGAGGGGTATCTCTCCCTTCTTCATATTGGTGAATGCGCTGAGGATTATCATCATGAACACGATACCGCTTGCGCCGATAACTCCTGCTGAAAAGAACAGGCAGTTGATAACACCGGTGGCGATACCGGTTATCATTATCATGAATATCAGATTGTAGCTGCCGTATTTCTCCTCTACCACAGGACCCACCAGCAGCATGAGCAGCATATTGCTCGCATAATGGTTCCAGCCGGAGTGCCCGAAGAAGTAGGTAACACAGCGGACGTAGGTCATTGGGTCCAGCCAGGAGGGGTGCCCGTAGCATACCATAACATAC
>CAKSGA010000046.1 GCA_934454435.1 uncultured Oscillospiraceae bacterium
CTCGAAACCTCATACACTGACCCGTACGTTTACGGCGATTACATCATAAAGCTCAGGAAGTCCGATACCTCCTACGTTATCGAAGAGTGCCGGGTAAAAGGCATTGAATATTCTCTCCCGGAGAATATCAGCACCCTTGACGACATGAAGTCGCTCATCACAAATTCCTGATATTGTCAGGGTATGGCGCTTGACAATTTATGGCGCAATGTTGTATAATGATATGAGAAGTGCCGGATAACGGCAAAAATCACGGATATTCAGAGGGGACTCTTATGGGGAAAATTCATGCGCAGAAAATAGCACGCAGGGCGTGTGCGGTGTTTGCTGCCATATGCACGGCGGCAGCTCCCGTTATAGGCGGCGGAGCCTTTGCTGACACCACCGACTACGACAAGGAGATCGCCCAGCTCGAGCAGAAAGCGGAGCAGATAAAGAAGGACAACGAAGCAAGGGAGCAGAAGATTGACGCCCTGAGCGGAGATGTCGATGAAAACACCGCCCAGATGGGTCTGCTCCAGGAGCAGATCGAGGGTATAAACGACGAGATAACCACTTACGGTCAGCTCATCACCACCCAGCAGCAGAAGATAGGCGAAAAAGAGAACGAGATCTACCTCATCGAGCAGGAGATCGAACAGAAGCAGCAGGAGATCGGGCAGAAGCAGCAGGAGATCGCTGACTTAGAGGAGCAGAACAAGGAGAACCTGAGAAAGTTCTCAAAGCTGATACGGGCGCTCTACATGAACAACACGGCGGACACCCTGCCTATTCTGGAGGGCTCCAGTGACTGGTACAACTTCTTCACCTACGTTGACGTTGTGCAGAACATAAGCGAACAGAACATGGATTTCATGAACAGCCTGCTTGACGATATCCACCACCAGGAGGACCTCATAAAGAGCCTGGAGGACGACATCGCACAGCTCAATGCTGACAAGGCCGACCTGCTCGACAAAAAGACCGCCCTCGAAGCGGAACTGCAGGACCTTGAGGGAAAGAAGGCGGAAGTCCAGCAGATAGCGGACGCCCGCACCAGCGACCTCTACGACCTCAGCAGCAGCAACGAGCAGCTCAAGAACCAGATGAGCCAGATACGCAGCGAGATAAACGCCTCCAACGATGATGTTGAAGCGATAAACGAGTCAATAAAGGAACTTATCCGCAAGAAGCAGGCGGAGAACAGCGGTGCGCCGGTGTACAGCTCTGACGGGTTCAGATGGCCGCTGGACAGCAACCTGCAGTACATAACCACCTACTTCGGCTATGACGCATGGCGTGGCGGAAACCACTACGGTATCGACGTCGGAAATGCGGGCATCGGCGGCAAGAACATCTACGCAGCCCAGGGCGGTACAGTCATCACCGCTTACGGCGACGGCGGCTGGCACGGCGGCTTCGGCAACTACATCATCATCGACCACGGCGGCGGACTTTCCACGGTGTATGCTCATTGCAGCGCCGTTACGGTTTCAGTCGGGCAGACGGTCAATAAGGGCGATGTTATCGGATATGTCGGGACGACCGGCTGGTCCACAGGCAACCACCTGCATTTCGAGACCCGTGTGAACGGTACGGCAGTCAACCCGTTCAGCTACAGCTACGAATACGTGTAAGCTTCCGGTGAGAATTTTCCGGTAATACTTCGGAGGAGCAAGTTTCATGTTTGCTCCTCTGACTTTTCCGGAATATGCATTTTCTGCCGTTACAGCTGAGTTACTCATAAATTTGTGCCATTTTAACATATTTTATGTAAGTTTGTGCTATGGGTACTTGATTTTTTTGAGATTATATGGTATTATTTTCATTGTAATAAATGCCGCCCCGACAGAAAGGAAAGGTAAACCGCTGTGCTTGACGGAAGGAAAATAATCGGTCTGTGCTGCGCTGCAGCAAATAAGGAACCCTCAAAGCCGCTCATTGACGGGCTCGCTGCGAACCTCCTGAACAGCAGCGAATACAGACTTCTTGTGTTCAACTGCTTTGAGGACCTTTATTTCAGCAGCCGTAATAATATCGGCGGATCCTCGATATTCAGCCTGATAAACTACGATATGATAGACGTCATGCTGATACTTCCCACATCAATGCACTCGCATGAGGTCGAGAGAAAGATCTCGGCGGAATGCCGCAGCCACGGTGTACCGCTTATTTCCATAGATATCCCGCTGGAGGGAGCATACTCCGTTTCCTTTGACTACGGCGAAACGTTCAGCACGATAGTTGAGCATATGCTGGAGTGGCACAGCTGCCAGTCTGTAAAGGTCGTTGCCGGAAATAAGGGCAACCCCTTTTCCGAAACAAGGGTGGACTGCTGCCGCCGGCTCATGCAGGAGCACGGTCTGACCCTCCGGGAAGAGGACATCTTCTACTGCGATTTCTGGGAAGATCCCACCTACCGTGCCATGGACAATTTCTTCGCCAGCGGAGAGCCTCTGCCGGAGGTTTTCATATGCTGCAACGATACCATGGCTATGGCGGTCTGCCTGAAGCTGAACGAGCATGGGATAAACGTCCCTGACGATGTAATGGTCACCGGCTTTGACGGTATAATGATCGAGCAGTACCACAAGCCCAGACTCACCACCGCAGTCCGCAACAACCGCCAGCTTGCCGACAAGCTGATGGAGCTAATAGGGAGGATCACTTCGGGCGAATGCCCCGAGCCGTTCGACACGCAGCTCTCATATGAGCCAGTGTTCAGCGAGAGCTGCGGCTGTGCCTGCCTGACCAGCAACTGCTCCAACCGCATGCTCACCGATTTCGTAAAGAGCTATTCCTACTCGCTGAACTACGAAGAGCACGTCAACAACATGGAGAACTTCATTGCCGCCGACCCCTCCCCTGAAAATTTCAGGACTGCCATGGACAAATTCTGCTTCAGGAACTCGCATGTCTGCCTGACCGAAGAGTTCTGCCGCTGCTTGGAGGGAAGCGGAACCGGGCAGCTCGGGAGCTTCAACGGATTCGGGAATATGCGGGTGTTCGCCTGCACATTTGAGGACGGCAGGAACTCGGACGGGGTCGTATTCCCTGCGGCACGGCTGATACCGCTGCTTGAGAACTCCTTTAACGAGTACAACACGCTGATACTGATACCGCTGCATTTCCAGGACAATGTGCTCGGATACTTCGCCACGCACTACTGCAGTGACGAGCATCACAACGAGCGTCTGTACACATTCTGCACGAGCCTGAACCGCTCCCTCGAAACCATGCGAATGCATGAGCACCTCAGCACGCTGAACCGACGTCTGGAGTTCATGTTCACCCATGACCATCTCACGCAGATCTACAACCGCTACGGTTTCTACAACGGCTTCCGGGAGAACTATTCACAGGTCGCAGAGGGAAGCCGGGACGTGTTCATTGTTTCCATCGATCTGAACGACATGAAGTACATCAACGACAATTTTGGACATTCTGCCGGGGACGACGCCCTGTGCATCACCTCAAAGGCTCTGACCACCGCCGCCGGCGCCTGCGGAGGGAATGTCGTGTGCTCCCGCTTCGGCGGTGACGAATTCGTGGCGGCAAAGGTGTGCTCCGGGGACGCAAAGGCTCAGGCGGAGCTCTACCGGGACGGCTTTGTAAAGGCGCTGGCGGAACTGAATGCGACAAGCGGGAAGCCGTATAAGGTGAATGTCGGGTTCGGAGTCTACTCGGCGACCCTGGAGGGCGTGGACTCCATAGACGAGCTTATTGAGCTCGCAGACCGCCTGATGTACTCCGACAAAGCAAAGCACAAGCGCCACCCGAGAAACAACGTGTAAACAGAAAGCGGGCAGTCCGGAACTGCCCGCTTTTTTATTGATTTACGGAGCCTTACCTTCCACACACCGACTGTAGGGGAGGGGCAAGTCCCTCCCCTACGGAACGTAAATCCACCTAAACCGACAAAGCAAAACCTCCCCTGTTACAGAGGAGGTTTTGTGTATATGCCCGATAATTGATTAATACTTGTTGGAGTGTGCCTTGATGTACTCAACAACTTCCTCAGCGTAGCAGAATGCCATGCTTACGCAGGTATCAGCACAGCCGTAGTAGATAGCGATACGGCCGGTGTCCTTGTCGCAGAGAGCTGCACAGGGGAATGTAACGTTCTGTACGTCACCAACGGTCTCGTATATCTCACGGGGGTTGATGAGGTACTCACGGCAGCGGTACTTAACCTTCCAGGGCTGATCCTTGTCGAGTATGCAGGCGCCAAAGCTGTAAACAAATCCGTTGCAGCTCTCGAGAACGCCGTGGTAGAATACCAGCCAGCCCTCGCTTGTTTCGATCGGGATAGGGCCTGCGCCGATCTTCTTGCTCTCCCAGCCTCTGTCGGGAGCCATTACGTGTCTGTGCTTGCCCCAGTAGGTCATGTCCTTGGAGTGGGACAGGTACATGTCACCAAAAGGTGTGTGACCGGAGTCAGAAGGACGGGAGAACATTACATACTCGCCGTTGATCTTTCTCGGGAACAGAACGCCATTTCTGTTGAAAGGAAGATATGCGTTCTCCATCTGGTGGAATTCCTTGAAGTCCTTGGTCCAGCCCACGCCGATAGTAGGCTTCCAGCCGTATGCGTTGCACCAGGTGATCCAGAAGCGGTCCTCGATCCATACGCAGCGGGGATCGTAACCGTACTGCCAGGGATTAGCCTCGGCGGTCTCGGGATCGTCGTTGATCCACTCTACCTTCTCAGGGTTGATGTTCCAGTGAATGCCGTCCTCGGAGAAACCAGCATGGATAGCCATGTTTCTTTCCTTGTCGTCAACACGGAAAACTCCTGCAAAGTGACCCTTGTCGCTCTCGAACGGAACAACAGCGGAGTTGAAGATGGAATTGCTTGTGGGAAGCAGATCACGGGGAATGATGGGGTTTGCGTTGTAACGCCAGATAACGTCCTTGCAGCCCTCGGGTCTGTCCTGCCACGGCATGTTGGGAATGCTCTGACCGATGATTTCTAAGCTCATGTCTTTACCTCTCTGAAATTATTATTGTGCGGCGCACCGCTTTCTTTACTTTATAGTATAGCAAATATCCGCACAGATTTCAATAGTGTTTTTGACTAAATCTTGCAAGATTATCATGTGCACATTTACTTAAAAAACAACCTTATTATTACTTAACAGAATGTATCTTCTCCAGGTACGCCGGACCAGGCACCGGTTTGCTGTAGAAGTACCCCTGGAGGTATCGCACGCCGTGCTCCGCAAGGAAGTCCGCCTGAGCCTTTGTTTCAACGCCCTCGGCTACGATGTTCGCACCTAGCTGTAGTATCATGGCGATACAGCTGTTGAGAATGACCATAGCTTCCTCTGGCTTCTCGCCAAACGCCGGCCAGATAAGGCTCTTGTCCAGCTTGACCAGCTCAAAGTGCACCTTCGCCATCTTCGACAGGTTTGAATACCCCGTGCCGAAATCGTCCATGGAGAAATGACAGCCAAGGCTGCGCAGACGCTTCATGTTGGCGTCCAGAAGCTCACCGCCGTCAATGGACGCCGTTTCTGTTATCTCCAGGTTGATGAACCTCGGCTCGATGCCGTACTTCTGCATCACTGAGGAAAGCTGCGCCGGGAGTGACGGGTCAACGCTCTGCATCCCGGACAGGTTGACCTCTATATAGTTCACGCCTTTTTCCCAGAGCCTGTTCTCAGAAGCGAAGCTGCACACCTTCTCGAATACGATGCTGCCGATCTCGTCGATCATGCCCTGTTCCTCCGCCATCGGAATGAACACCTCCGGCGACACGAAACCGAGCTCGCCGCAGTCGTGGAGCCGCACCAGGGCCTCTGCAGAAGCGAACCTGTGCTCCACGGTGGACCATATGGGCTGGTATACAACGTCAAATGCCTTTTCCTGGACCGCACGGGTCAGGACCTCAAGCACCTGCTTGTTGTAGTCCTTTTCCCTGATGGTGTCCTCGTTTATCCAGAATACCATGCCATTTTCGTGGTGATGGTGACGCTTCATGATGTGGTCGAAGGTGTCGTAGATCTCGTCCGGCGTGTCGCCGTACTTCGGGCACTCCAGAACTGCGATATGATACTGCGGCTTGAACGTGCTGTTCCCGAACGGCACCTCGAAATCAGAGGAACCCGCCCTCTTCAGCAGGGCGTCAAGCTCCTCCCGGTCGGAGATGAACACGGACAGCGTGTTGCTGCGTGAATGGAAGAACCGGTACTTCGGCACCGCCGACTTCAGCCTTTCGCCCGCCGCACGGAGTATCACACGCATGAGGTCGTACCCCATGCTCCTGCTGATCATCTCATTGTCGTCCACCGTGAAGTTCACGATCCAGAACGTCTTTTGGCGTGCGAGCATCTCGGGCACCATTATGTGGAACGCCTGACGGTTCAGGGTATCTGTTTCCTCGTCTGCAAAGCGCTTCGGGTTCTCGAAATTCAGGTAGATGTACAGAAGCATCAGACTGTTTCCTATCGAAGAGATAAGCACGTACTTCGTGATGAACTGTATCAGCGCCACGATAATCCAGATGGCAAGTCCCACCGCAACGGTTATCCTTGCCCGGGCGTAGTCGGCGTCGGTTTCCTTGTTGGCAGCGTTGTTCTTGCGAAACAACAGCACACAGGTCGCAGCCACATATACCAGGATCGATGAGTAAAGTATGTAGATCATCGGCCCAGTGGAGTATGCACCATGCTCATCCACTACATATTCTATCGGGGCAAAAGCTGAACCTATCGCCGCCAGCGCAAACGGAGTGACCGCTAGTATCATCTGCCATCTGACAAGGCGCTTCTGCGCCCCGTGCAGATAGAATACATACAGGAACAGGAATACCGTCAGAGTCTCCAGGCTGCCGATAAACGCAATATGCGCAATGCGATTCAACCAGTCCGGTACAAGCTTGTAGTTCAGCAGAGTGAAATACGACACGAAGTCCGCCACAAGGTTGAACGCACCTGCGCACAGAAAGCACCCGAAAACCAGGGTCGAACGCAGCGGGAGCTTCTTGCTCTTCACATAATCAATTATAAGCAGAATCACGACCGCCAGTGCCAGCGACTGGACCCGGAAGCTGATGTCAAAGAAATTCTGCCATTGTCCTCCCATTTTATTTCCTCCTAACCAGACTCATATATTTTTATTATACCACAGTCTTATTATATTTTCCACTGTTTTTCAGAATTTTATCGTATTCTGCCTCGTAAAGAAGCCTGGCAGGCGTATTCCAGGAAAAAAACACCCCTGTGTTGAATCGTCTTTCGCAAATCAACACAGGGACGATATTTATTTACCGGAATAGATGTCACGCTGGGCGACTGCCAGACGGTCGCATCTCTCGTTCTCCTCGTGCCCCGCATGGCCCTTTATCCAGCAGAACTCCACTTCATGCACCGCCAGAAGCTCCAGCAGTTTTTCCCACAGGTCTGGGTTCAGGGCGGGCTTGCCGTCCGACTTCTTCCAGCCCCTTTTACGCCAGCCCTGTGCCCAGCCTTTTGTTATGCCGTCAACAACGTACTTACTGTCTGTTGTCAGCCGTACCTTGCACGGGAACTTCAGCGCTGAAAGCGCCATTATCACTCCTGAGAGCTCCATGCGGTTATTGGTCGTGTGCGCTTCCCCGCCGGACATCTCCTTTTCCCTGCCATCGCAGCGGAGTATAGCCCCCCAGCCCCCGGGGCCGGGATTTCCGCTGCATGCGCCGTCCGTGTATATCTCTACGAATTTCATGTTACCTCCGTTGGTTCGTCCTGGGAAAAAAACAGCCCCGGGGAAATCGGGGCTGCATTTTCTGAGTATAGCGCAGGTCAGTTTGCAAGACCGGCTCTTGCGATACCCTCGGTGAAGTACTTCTGTAAGAAGATGTACATAATAACGATAGGTGCGATCGCAAGCAGGCAGGCTGCTTCCATCCAGACGACATAATCCGTAGCTATGCCGACCTGGTTATCCAGGTACATCGAGATGATGTTCGAGATGTTGTTGACCTTCAGTGCGATGGTATTCGGGTCGTTGAAGTACATGGAAGAAACATAGTAGTCGTTCCAGTACCAAACGATGGAGAAGATGAATACCGTCAGGAATGAGCTTGCTGCGTTCGGGATCATAACGCTGATAAAGGTCTTGAACGGACCGCAGCCGTCAAGGTACGCAGCGTCCTCAAGCTCCTTGGGCAGCCCTCTGAAGAACTGTCTGAACAGGTAGATGAACAGACCCGCTCTGATACCGTTACACATAAGTGCTGGTATGTACATCGAGAAGTTCGTGCCTACCAGGTTGAGGGAGTCGCCCATCAGTGCGTTGAACAGTCCGAAGATATCGAAATATCTGAACTGAGAATACTGCGGGATCAGTATGATCTGTACCGGAACGATGATCTGGAGCAGTACCAGGGCGAAGAAGAAGTTCTTGCCCTTGAACTTGAATCTCGCAAATCCGTAGCCGGTAAGTGCGCAGGTACCAACCTGAAGAACGGAGGACACAATATTCAGTATCATGGTGTTCCACAGGGTCTTGGGGTAGTCGATAGCCTTCCATACCTCAACGAAGTTCTCCAGGCGGATAGTCTTGGGGATCCACATGATGGACGGGTCGTTCATCTCAGACTGCGGTCTGATGGATGTGGAGATCATGTAGAGGATAGGATAAAGGATTACGAAGGAAAGGCCGAGGATAATGACTGCACGGAAGAACGGCCATACATATCCTGCAATTCTGTGCCAGAAGATGTATCTGTAATGCTTCTTCTCCTTGGCGGTATACCTGTGGAAGTTCTTGATGATGTCAAAGTTGCTTACACGGTAGTCGTCCTTTTTCTTCTTCTTTGCCTTTGCAGGTGCGGTCTGAATGGGAGCCACAGCCACTGCCGCATCAGAGTTGATGTCGGCAATGGTCTCAGCGATAGCCTCAGCGGTGGGCTCGGCGGATTCTGTTACATTTTCAGCAGGCTGATCAGCAACATTATTGATATCGAATTCGTTTTCTGTCACTTCTCTGACCTCCTTAATCATTCTCGTAGTATACGAACCTGTTGATTATCACGCAGATAAGACCCAGGCACGCACCTACTATTGCGAAGTAGATCCACGCAAGAGCTGCCGCATAACCGTATTCCCAGTTACCGGACTGCTTGAGTACGTATTCCATTACCTGGTTATCGGTGGATACGAACGCATCGATTACGGTATAAACCAGGTTTGAAAGGATCATCGGCGAGATGTACGGGAATGTGATCTTCCAGAAGAACTCCCACGCCGTAGCGCCCTCGATGCTTGCAGCTTCCTTCGCTGAGGGAGGAATGGTCTGCAGAGCGGAAAGGAATATCAGTATCTGGATACCGGAATTCCATACCAGGTTGAGTACGTCGGAAGTGATGTTCTTTATGACATCGGTGAACGTCTGGTTGATGTTGTAGATACCGATGAACTCCATCAGCTCTGTAACCAGGTCAGTCTTGAACAGTGTGCTGAACTGTGCTGCATCGGAGATACCCTGGGATGTCATATCACCGTTGATTACGCTGATGACAGGACCTGTTGCGATCAGAACCGGCAGGAAGAATACCGCACGTGCGAGGGTCCTTCCTCTGAACTTCTGGTTCAGGATAACGGCGATAAACAGCGAGAATATCATGATAACGATGGTGTTCGGCAGGATCTCTCCCAGCGAAGAACCAAGCTTCGGAAGGAATTCCGTATCAACGGTGAATGCATTGATAAAGTTCTTGAAGCCGTTCCACTCGGTATAGATACCGGCGGAGGTCATACCCATCTCAAGTGCGTCTGACTTTGCGAGCAGCTGGGTGTCGCAGAGCGAATACCACAGAGATGTAAGTACCGGCATGATGAACAGCCACAGCGTACCAATGAACCACAGTGCGATGAAGCCGTAGCCGTACAGGCCCTTCTTCTTTTCGTACGGGATCTTCGTGGTCTTGATCTTGATCTGTGCCTTTTCTCCGCCCTTGCGGCGGATATCAACCTCCTCATTTGCTGCGTTCAGCGCAGCAGCTGCGGCGGTATTGTGAGCTGACACCCTCTGCACAGGTGCTTCGGGCACTGACTCTGTCTGCTTGCTCAGCTCGACTGCGGGCTTGGGCGCTTCGCTGCCGGCTGTGTTGCCGAATTCAAGTTCGTCACTCATCAGTCAGTTGTCGCTCCTTTCGTTTCAAAATCGGAAAGCTTTACCTCGGTGCCGTTGATCACGATCTTCAGGTTCTGGAGATCGACCTCAATGACTGTACCATCGGAGAAGGTGGACTTGTAGTTGTATCTGTCGATACGCTGGAAGTCCTCGATCGTTTCATCGGTGAGGGGCTGCACATACTTCTGCATGAACTTGTATTCAGCGCAGATGTCGTTCACCCAGCCGCTGTAGTACGTGTAGAACAACTCGTCATAAGAGCAGTCGGTGAACTCGTTGGGATCCTGATACATTACCTCGTAGTGAAGCGGAGTGCCGGTCGCAACGGAGTAAACGAACAGCTCGTCTGCACTTGAACTTGCGTTCTTCGCCTTTGTGGTGTAGGGAACGTAACCGTGGATAACCAGCTCATAGAACGGGATATCGTAGTCGTAAACATCGAAGTTACTGCTGTAAAGCGGTACGTCCTTCATATAGTCAACGTACGGGAGTGCGTAATCGTTCGCTGCGCCTGCAACGAAGGTCATACCGCTCTGGTTGATCATCTTGTAGCTTTCAACAAGGTTGTTGATCGCCTGCTGACGTGATGTCGTTCTTGCGGCGTTAGCCGTGAAGTCACTGTACAGCATTTTAGTGCCGTCAGCAACGGAGATAGCCTGCATGCCCTCTCTTGTGTAGCTGCTGATGACCTCGCCGTATACCTTTGTGAAGTACGCCGGTGAAAGAATGTACCAGCTGTTTCTGGTGTCGTGCGGAGTGCCGAACGCCAGCTCATACACGCCCTGAGTAGCGTAAGCCTTTGTGATAGCTATCGATGAAGCGCCGGTCTTGGTGTAGCCGTTGCCGCTGCGCTCGTAGTTCATCAGGTCAACGCTGGGTGCGAGAAGAATGTTGTTAGCCTCGCAGTAGCTCTTGAGCTCCCTGAACTTGTTCTTTCCGCCGAGAGTGCCGGAATAGTCAACGGAGTTCGAGATCCTGCTGGTAATGCCTGCGCCGTTGAAGTCCTCATAGGATACGATGATGTTGCCAACACCGTTATTGTTGAGTTCCTGGAGGATCTCCTTTGCCTGCTCATAGGTCGTTGCGGCAGTTTCAAGGTTTACAGGGAAACCGAGAATGGACTGCTGCTTTACGGTACCGCCGTAAATATCAAGGTAGAGGGGAGCCTCCTCCTTGTCGTTCCTGGTAAGACCCTTCTCCTCAACGAGATACTGCTGGTAGCGCTTTGCAACGTCTACATAGCTTACATCGTCCTTGACGATGGGGTAGTATCTTACAGTCAGGCGGCTCTCAGGAATTCTCTGCTCCTGATAAGCGTTCAGCGGCTGAGCGTTCTGACCGCCCATGTAGTAGGTGTCGGTAGCCCTTAGCTGGAAGTTGAACCATGCGGAATTGTAGCTGGTCGCCTTCTGACCGGAAACGGAAGCGTTCGCAGTCGCATATGCGGAGCCCTCTGTAACTACCTCCAGCAGAGCGTTGTCGCTCCTTACGATGCCCATGATCGGGAGGTAAGCCTGCTCAGTCTTTGCCGGAGCCATATCCTGGCTCTTTGCAAGGTCACGGCCGTAGATCCTCTGGGTGTAGGTGTTCGTGTTGCTCTTGCCGTTGTTGAAGTTGATGACTGCGCCGGAACCGTCAGGGGTGATTATGTAGCCCTCTTCATCAGTGAAGGCTGCGCCCAGGTCCTGAAGCAGGCTGACATCAACGATGGAACGGATACCGGAGCTGTCCACAGCATCGCCGTTTTCGGTGCTGCCGTCGATCTCAACTTCGTAGATCTCGTCCACAGCGATGGAAGCCTCGATGTAGTCGCCGCTGAGGGTAACATAATAAGGTATCTTTATGCCCTCTGTGGGGAAGTAGTACTCGGCACGGAAGCCGTTGTCGCACTTAGTTACCGTTACCTCGCCGTTGGAGTAGGAACGCAGCGGGGTCGAAGGCGAGTCGGTATCTGTTACCTTAACGGCGTTGATGACCAGCGTTGATTTAAGGTCAGCCTTCTTGGAATTGTTTGCTCTTGGGTCGTTGTCAGCGTTGTAGGGATTGCTCCACCAGGTGTGGCTGCCGTCCGCAGTGCGGAATGCAAACAGACCGGTTTCCATGTTGACATACAGCTCGTAATCCGAGTTGGAAGCGACTTTCTCGCATTTTGCGAGCTCGCCTTCCTCGGTGATCGGCTCTTCCTGCTCGGCTTCGGAGACATCCGCAGCCTCTGCGGTGGAAGCGTCGTCAGAAACCTCGGTGTCAGCCGCCTCGGAAGAGCCAGCCTCAGCAGTGCCGGCTTCCGCTGTCATGCTTGTATTCTCAGACCATGCAACGCTCTGGCTTGCCGAAAGCACCATGCCTGCGCAAAGGGTCCCGACAAGTATTTTCTTGCGAATTTGTAGCATTTTTACACCACCATTTACTATATTTGCGCCGTCCCGGAGGTCCCCCGCCGGGGACGGCTGTCAATGCTTCTGATCAGGAATTAAGCTTCTTGCGTTCCTTGGCGATCTGGTGCTTTTCAAAGGCTGTGTAAGCCGCCACAATGATGGCGATAACAGCAGCGATGACGCCGATGAAGATGAATACAAGTGCTGTGGGTTCCAGGTTGGAGTTTCTGTACAGCAGCTCAGTGTAGATCGAGTATACGAATACGTAAACCTGCTGGAACAGCGATACCAGAAGAACGATCAGTATCAGAATGACGACCATTGCGAGAATGGTGATCAGCATGAACAGGAGGGTCTTGGGTATCGAGTACTGGTGAACGGTCTTCATGCCGGAGATCAGCAGGACAACCGACCAGAGTATCGTGACATAGGATACGAAGGTGATGAATGCGGACTCAGTTCTGAGCAGGCAGTTGGACAGGATTATGTTGATCACCTGGCCGATGATGTAGGGGACCAGAGCATAAGCGGTGTTTACGCAGATGTTCTTCATGGTACCCTCGCCGTCAAACAGTGTGCACAGCGCCCAGTTTCCGATTACCCATGTGAAGAAGATAACGACTGTGCGAATGATTATCGGCACAATATTGAATACCTTGACGGTACGATTCTCAAACAGGAAGCCTGTCATGAGCTCGCTGCACACGCTGACGATAAACAGCAGCGCTACTATAACAAGTGCGACCTTCATGCTGTAGGCTTTCTTCCATCTGAGGTCCTCAAATCCCTCGAAAGGATGACGCATAATGTAGAATGGCCACTTCCACGCCGGCATATCAAGATCAAATCTCATAGATCAGACGTCCTCCTTTCCTTTGTTCTTTTCCTTGAACAGTCGTTCCTGTTCTGCACGCTTCTTTATGCGCTGCTTGTTCCTGATGGACGAGATCACATAAATTGCGATGATGATAAGGATAATGATAACTGCGAAGAGCGTGAAGTTATCTCTGATGAAGTTCATTCTCCAGCTCTTGAAGGCGTCGTTGTAGCCTGTCTTGGAGTTGTAGTAGAAGTACTTCATAGCGGTATCGTAGTCGCCCTGGTTCAGGTAAGCGTTGCCCAGACCGATGTATGCCAGCCAGTAGTTGCTGTCACGGCGGAGCGCTTCTTCCCACGGCTCACGTGCTTCGTCATACTTACCCTTGTTGAACAGCGAGATAGCGTTGTGGACTATCGAGCCGAACTCTGTCTGCTTGAAAACGGTAACGCTCGCCTTACGTCCGTCAAGGACATAGATCTTATCGCCAAGGCTCTCTACGGCGTTCGGGGTGGTGAAAGTTCCCTTCTGCTGACCGATGCCGCCGAAGATGAACAGCAGCTGGCACTCGTCATCATACTGGAACACACGTCCCGTTGCTACGTCAAGCAGGTTGATCACTCCGTTCTCGCCGATGTCAACATCGGTGATCTGGGAGGTGTAGGTCTTGTTGCGGTAGTACTTCGTGAGGGCGTCACCGAATGTATAATCAGAGTAGCCCAGGTTTGTGAAGATGTTGGTACCTGCGGAATTCAGCTTCTTCAGCACGTCAGTGGTAACGGTCTTGGACTCTGTTACCGTGTAGATGAAGTTGTCCTCGTCGATATCGAAGTTTGATATCTCGACCGGCACGCTTCTTCTCATTCTCTTCGCCTGCTCACGGTTGAATATCAGCTTCCAGAAAGCATTCATCAGGACCTCGCCGGTAGCCTCAACTCGGTTCGCACCGAAGTAGCCGTTGAAGTCGCCTTCCTTGGAGTAAACAACTGCGCCCTTTGTGATGGACTTTATGCAGATGTACACGTTCTTTGCTGCGTCGACCAGCACCTTATCAGGGTTGAACGTGATCGAAGAGTCATACATGTTGCTGGCGGGTCTTGTAAAGACCATCTGAACCTTGCCGACTGCCGTCTTGTGCTCGTCGCCGCCGATCTCATCAACTGCGAACTGTACCACACGGTCGTTGGCGTTATCAGCTACATAGATGGTGTCCACACCCTCGTTGGTATCAACGAAAATTCCGGTAGGGCCATTGAAATACACATTCGTGTACTTGTTGTAATCTGCCTGGGAGATGGCGCCGGACCTGAGCTCAGCGTCCTTGGTGTCATACCAGTCCTGCACGCCGGAGAAATCCAGCTTTTCTACAGTGAACTTTAGGGCGAAGTCGCTGTCTGTAACAACGATCCTTCCCTTCATGCTGTCGGAAGCTCCCTCGGTCTTGTAGGAGGTGTCTGCGATGAACAGATCATTATTGTCGGAGAAGAACATGTCGCTGGGCTCTGTAAGTGCGCCTGCGCCCATATCCATTCCGGTGTAGATCTGATCTACGACGTAACCGTTCTGTGACGGAACGGGGTCGCCCCACCAGTCGTAATTATATCCGGTATAAGGCTCATCTGCATTGGCGACCGTGGTCATGAGGGTCGCAGCAGCCATAACCGCCGCAGAGAACCCTGCTGCCATGCGCTTTAATGATGGCACTCAAAATCATCCTTTCGTAAATAGAATATCATCTGCGGCTTAATCCTTAAGACCAGAATGCGCCATCGTTTCTACGACGTTACTCTGGAGTATAAGGAACAGGATCATCGGCGGGAGCATCAGTACGACGACTGTCGCTGACGCCACGCCCGTACGGGCTATACCTGCCGCTGCTATCTGCTGCATTACGATAGGAATAGGCTTCAGCTGCTCGCTGTATACGAACAGGTAACCTGTTATCTGCCAAGCACCCTGGAAAGCGAAGATCATCAGGGTCAGCCATGCGGGCTTAACGTTCGGCATGACGATCTGCCAGCATATTCTCATATGGCTTGCGCCGTCGAGCTTAGCCGCCTCGATCATGCTCTCAGGTATCTGACCCATGAACTGTTTCATAAGGAACAGACCCATAGGAGTTGCGATGTAGGGAAGTGTGATCGCCCAGTATGTATCGATCATGCCGAGGGCTGCCATTACGATGTACTGTACTATATAAGTAACAGAAGAAGTGAACAGCAGGGCGATCTCGATGACCTTGTTCATTGCCTTAACGCCGGGAGCCTTTACCTTCGCCAGCACGTATGCTGCGGAGGAGGAAAGGAACAGCTGCGCTACAGTTACAACTACAGAAACGAATACAGAGTTGAATACGTATCTGGAGAAGGGAACGTCCATGCTGCCTGCTACCTTGAGCATATCCTCAAAGTTCTGGGAGGTGGGACGCTGAACATAGAGCTTCGGAGGGAACACGAAGAGTTCCTCAGAAGGCTTGATCGACTGAATTACCGACAGGTAGATCGGGAAGATCATGAACAGACCGATAAGAACGAGCAGGATAAAGATCGCTATATCGCCGCCACGGGAACCTCCCCATTTTTTTCTTTTCTTGATAATGCGCATCTTCCGTCCTCCTTATGTATCCAGAATACCTGCCATAGCCTTCCGGATAACGTTGTTTACAACGATCATGACTATGAAGAGTATGAAGCAGATTGCGCAGGCGTAACCCATCTCGTAACGGACAGAACCGTAGTCGAAAGCGTGGGTCATGATTGTGTGCGCTGCGTAGTCGGTTGACGGGAATGCGGTAAGGAATCTACCGATATCACCGGCAGTGAAGGAAGAGGTGATCTGCATAACAGCGGCAAACAGCAGCTGCGGACCCATAGCGGGGATAGTGATGTAGATCAGCTCCTGGAAACGGTTCTTGATACCCTCGATAGCGCCGGCCTCGTAACCGGACTTATCGATACCCTGGAAGCCTGCACGCAGTGAAAGGAAGCCTGCACCGAGGGACATCCACATCTGTACGATGATAACGCACATGAGAATGTATCTTGCGTCAGTCAGCCACTGCTGAGCGCCATTGATAAGGCCGAGGCTCATGAGAGTGGAGTTAAGGAAGCCGTAGGTATCGCCGGAGAAGATGAGCTGCCAGGTTGCATAGATGTTACCGGCAAGGGTCGGAGCGTAGAAGATGTATGTAAATACAGTCTTGAGCGGACCGGGCATCTCATTGATGAGCCAGGCGAGCAGGAAGCACATGATGTAGCTTACCGGGCCTGTTATGATCGCAAATACCAGAGTATTCTGGATAGCGATAAGGAAAACGTCGTCCTGGAGGAAAAGGGTATAGAAGTTACTCAGACCTACCCACTGCGGGAACTGAACCATGTTGAAGTTCGTAAAACCTACAGGGAGGGAGATAACAACCGGAATGCCCGTGAATACCAGGAACAAAAGGAAGTACGGGAGAGCCAGCACATAGGCGCTGCCGTTCTTCTTCATCTCACGCATCGTATATCTGAACCTGCTGTCCTCGATATACTGCGATTTTTCTTTACCGAACAAGCTGATTCCTCCTATTTCTGTTTTGGTAAGCCCTGCCGCCCCTCCGGCGCACCGGAGGGAGGGTCAGAGCGATCAACCCTTGTAGTAGCCGAGATCTGTCAGCTTTCTTACGATCTCAGAGTTGATATCTCTGTTGTAGGAGCTGAGCTGGTATCTGGGGTTCTTCTGGTTGTTTACTACTGCTCTGAATGCGTTGTATACGTTTCTGGTCACAGCATAGGAAGCAGGAATGATCGGTACTTCCTTGAGGTTGGCCATCTGGTCGCTTATCTTCTCGTACTCGGAGGTGGACCAGCTCAGCTTGCCGAGGGCCTCGGTGTTTGCAGTGTCGTAACGGCCCATCGGACCCATGATAGCTTCGATGGTGTTACCGTACTCTACCTGAACATCAGTGGTGGTGAACCAGTCGATGAAGTTCCAGGCAGCGTCTACGTCCTTGCAGCTTGTGAAGATAACCGCACCTGCGGAACCGGAGTTTGCTGTGTAGTTGATCTTGTAGCTGCCGTCGTCGTTCTTCTGTCTTGTACCGTCCTCATTATAAACATAGGAGCCGGGAACGTGAGCGAAGGACCACAGACCCTTGATCTCAGGAGCTGCTACATTCAGCTGGTTATAGAATGTATAGTTCTGGAGGAGTATCGGCATCTCACCGGTTCTGAAACGTGTGAATGCGTCGTAGGTCTGGTCAAAGTCGTAGATGGTGTAGAAGTCGGTCCACTTTGTGAATGAAGAAACCGCAGACTCTGTTTCAAACGTGGTGGAGATATACTGACCGCTCTCCTGGTCGTACTTATAGAAGTCCTGACCGGTCTGGAGCATCAGCAGTACAAAGGTGTTGCCTGCGTCGAATACCTGAGAAGAGATGTTGGAGGGAAGTATCAGACCTACCTCGAGGTACTTTCTCTGGATATCAGGCAGCATATTGATGAGTTCGTCCCACGTCTGGGGAGGTTCGGTGTAGCCGAGCTCTTCAAGAACATCGGTTCTGTAGAACAGCATCGGGAAGCTCTCGGTCAGCGGCAGGCCGTAAACGCCGCCGTTGAACTCATACAGCGTGGTGACGTCCTCGGTAAACCTGCTTACCACGGACTCATATCCGGGCTGCTCCTTGAGGTTTATAAGCAGACCTCTGGAAGCACACACTACGGGGAAGTCGCCGCCGATGAACAGTGCGACCTCAGGACCCTTGCCTGCGAGGGTAGCCTCGAGAACGGCGCCCTGTACAAGGGAGATATTGACCTTGGTATCGTGAGTGGGGTTGTACTCGGAGCTTACCAGCTCGTTTACAACCGTAGCCTGGTCACGTCCGAGGGAAACCCAGACGTTGAGCACCTTCTCAGCACCTGAAGAGTCAGACACGGAGGTGTAGTCCTCGAAGAAGGAGCCGATGAATGCCTGGAAGCCGAATGCGAAAGCCTGGAAGAAGTTCGCACCGCTCTTGCGGAAGTCATCATGAACGGACTTTACTTCAATGTAGTCGATCTCAAGGGGCTGGTCACGGTAATCTCTCATCCATGCGGAAACAGCGGAGATCTGGTCCTTGATGGAGGAAAGCATCTGAGGAAGATCCTCAGGGTGGTCAACGGCCATCTGGAGAATGACAGCCATGGTCTGGAGGGTAGAAGCCTCGGAACCTGCGCCTGTCAGCGCCTCGATAC
>CAKSGA010000047.1 GCA_934454435.1 uncultured Oscillospiraceae bacterium
CCCACATCAAGGGAAATACTCGTTTCCTTGGTGGTAATGCCGAGGTTTCTGACCTCTTCTTCGCTCAGCGGAGTAGGCTGTGACCCTGGACCCACGAAACCGGTAACGCCACGTGTATTGCGGCAGATATACCATGATTCATTAGTAATGATCATCTTAACGAAAACATAGCTGGGGAAGAGCTTCTCCTCGACTTCTACCTCCTTGCCGTTCTCCTTGACCTGCTTGGTCATCTCAACGGGAAGATAGACCTCTTCAATGAGGTTCTGAAGCCCTCTGTTCTCAACGACCTTCATTATGTCGCTGGCAACTTTGTTCTCGTAGCCGGAATATGTGTGCAGTATATACCACTTTGCCTCGGTGTCAGCCATATTTACCCCCTTGAACGTGTCAGCCCAGTATCAGCGAGTTTATCAGGGCGAAGAGCGAATCAATTCCGAAAATGAACAGACCAGCCAGCAGACATACAACGATAACGACTATAGTGTTATGCGTAGTCTCCTTGGGCGTGGGCCATACGACCTTCTTGAATTCCGCCTTGCAGTCCTTGAAATACTTTACGATACCTTTTTTCGGCTTCTTTGCGGACGCCTTCCTGGACTTGTCCTTAGCGTCCTTGTCCTTGGACTTTTTATCCTTGGAGCCTGCGCTTTCCTTTACATCGGAAACCTGGTCGGGAGTGTCAGTGCCAACGTTATTCTTTTCGATCTCGTTTGCCATTTAGACTCCTCCTGATTACTTTGTTTCCTTGTGAAGAGTATGCTTTTTGCAGAAGCGGCAGTACTTGTTCATTTCAAGTCTGTCAGGATCATTCTTCTTGTTCTTCATGGTGTTGTAGTTGCGCTGCTTGCATTCTGTACACGCCAGTGTAATTTTAACTCTCACTTTCGGCACCTCCTATTTTCTTGCCCTTTCAGGCATTATTGCCTCCCTCGTCTGCGGAATTGCAGGTTATAAACGATGGCATATCTTTCCATGCCGTATCCTGAAAATAGGCACAAAAAAATAAACCCCATTCGAGGTATCACCATTATACCACAAATATCAGGCCTTGTCAAGCATAATTTCATATTTTTCTTGAGTTGAACGGCAAAAAATATATTTTCTTTTCTATTATTTATAAATAAGGAAAAGGCAGCCCCGGTCATGGGACTGCCCTCTGCTGTCGGGCGGCGCTTTTTTTGCACCCCGGCAGTTTGTTTTATTCATTATGCGAAACGTAGGAAGTGAGCTCTCCGTTCATCTCATCAATGGTGATGGTGTCGCCCTGACGCACCTCGTCCCGGAGTATCTCCTTAGCGACCATGGTTTCGACATTCCGCTGAATGTATCTCTTGAGCGGACGTGCACCGAAGTTCGGGTCGTAGCTTGCGTCAACTATCGCCTGCTTTGCCCTGTCGGTGATCTCAAGGGAGATCTGCTTGTCCTTCAGGCGCTTCTTGAGGGAAGCGGCGAGCAGGTCGATTATCTTGAATATCTCCTCCTTGCGCAGAGGCTTGTAGAAGATTATCTCGTCAAGACGGTTCAGGAACTCAGGTCTGAACGACTGCTTCAGCAGGGCGTCCACGGACTTCTTTGCATCCTCAGATATCTCGCCCTCGTCGTTTATGCCGTCGAGTATGAACTGCGAACCGAGGTTGGAGGTCAGTATGATTATCGTGTTGCGGAAGTCCACGGTACGGCCCTGGCCATCAGTGATACGGCCGTCATCAAGCACCTGGAGAAGTACGTTGAATACGTCCGGGTGAGCCTTTTCGACCTCATCAAAAAGCACGACGGAATAGGGCTTGCGGCGTACTACCTCGGTGAGCTGACCGCCCTCCTCATAGCCGACATATCCTGGAGGCGCTCCGATAAGTCTGGACACGCTGTATTTCTCCATATATTCGCTCATGTCAAGGCGGACTATGCTGTGCTCGTCATCGAACAGGGCTTCTGCGAGCGCCTTTGCAAGCTCGGTCTTGCCGACGCCGGTAGGACCAAGGAACAGGAACGAACCCAGCGGTTTCTTCGGGTCGTTGATACCGGCACGGGAGCGCATGATGGCTTCGGTGACACGGTCTACCGCCTCGTCCTGACCGATAACACGCTTGTGCAGCGTGTCGCCCAGTGCGAGTATCTTCTCACGCTCGCCCTCGACCAGCTTGGATACCGGGATACCCGTCCAGCGGGACACGATGCGTGCTATCTCGTCCTCACCGACCTTATCACGCAGCAGGCTGTCGTTCTTTGCCTTTTCTGCGAGCTCTTCCTCCTTTTCAAGCTCTGCCTGGAGCTTCGGGAGGGTGCCGTACTGGAGCTCTGCCGCCTTGTTCAGATTGTACTCACGCTTTGCCTTTTCTATCTCGCCGTTGGTGTTCTCTATCTCCTTACGAAGATCCTGCACCTTGGTGATGGCGTTCTTCTCGTTCTGCCACTTTGCTTTCATGGCGTTGAACTTCTCACGCTTCTCGGCAAGCTCTTTCTGTATCTCCACAAGGTGCTCCTGGGAAAGCTTGTCAGTTTCCTTTTTCAGGGCGGCTTCTTCTATCTCGTCCTGCATGATGGAACGGCTGATCTCGTCCAGCTCCTGCGGCATGCTGTCCATTTCGGTGCGTATCATTGCGCAGGCTTCATCTACAAGGTCTATCGCCTTATCCGGCAGGAAACGGTCGGTGATGTACCGGTTGGAGAGCGTCGCAGCGGCGATTATCGCACTGTCGTGTATCTTTACGCCGTGGAACACCTCGTAACGCTCCTTCAGGCCTCTCAGTATAGAGATAGTGTCCTCCACGGAGGGCTCGTCCGCCATTACGGTCTGGAAACGGCGCTCCAGTGCGGGGTCCTTTTCGATATACTTGCTGTACTCGTCAAGAGTGGTTGCGCCGATGCAGTGGAGCTCGCCCCTTGCCAGCATAGGCTTCAGCAGGTTGCCGGCGTCCATTGCGCCGCCGTTCTTTCCTGCGCCGACTATCAGGTGTATCTCATCAATGAACAGCAGTATGCGTCCCTCGCTCTTCTTGACCTCGTTCAGCACCGCTTTCAGACGTTCCTCGAATTCGCCCTGATACTTTGCGCCTGCGATCAGTGCACCCATATCCAGGGAGAACAGCTTTCTGTCCTTCAGGTTAGAGGGAACATCACCACGTACTATTCTCAGCGCAAGGCCCTCAACTATAGCGGTCTTGCCGACGCCGGGCTCACCGATAAGGCAGGGGTTGTTCTTGGTCTTTCTGGAGAGTATGCGGATAACGCTGCGTATCTCATTGTCACGCCCGATAACAGGGTCGAGCTTGTTCTGGCGAGCCAGCTCCACAAGGTCCTGGCCATACTTGTTCAGGACATCGTAGGTTTCTTCCGGCTCCTGGGAAGTCACTCTTGCGCTTCCACGTATCTCAGAGATAGCCTTGAGCAGCTTGTCCCTGGTCACGCCGAAGCTGCGGAAGATCCCCGCTACTCCGCTGGAGGGCTTCTCAGCCAGGGCGAGCAGCAGGTGCTCAACGCTGACATACTCGTCCTTCATGCGCTCCGCCTGGGCTTCCGCCTCGATGAACGCCTTGTCGAGGTCAGGGGAAACGTAAATCTTGCCGGCTTCCCTGCCGCTGCCGGAGACCCTCGGCATGCCCTCGATGAAGTGCAGCGCCGCCTGCTGGACAGCGTTGGCGTCAACGTTCATCTTTGTGAGCACCTGGGACGCAAGGCTGCCGTCCTGGGTAAGAAGCGCATACAGCAGGTGCTCCTGCTCCACGCAGTTGTTCTGATAGCTGATGGAGATATCCTGCGCCGACTGTACGGCTTCAAGGGATTTCTTGGTGTACTTGTTAGGATTCATATAACTGCCTCCTTTATATCAAATGATAACCTGCTGCCGGACTATCAGACCGGAGTAGCTGCGTTCCGCCGCAGCCTCCGCCCTGGCAGTATCCGGGAGCATGCTGAAATAGTGTTTCATGGTTTCGTCCAGCATGGACATGTAATCTGCGACCGCCTGACCGAGTGCCTCATCAGAAATGCCCTCCGGCGGCATATTGAGCGTCCTTATGAACCTCCCCGGCTCTATGGCGAATGCGATGTCCTGGGACAGCCTGTCGGCAATGTACTTCTGCTCGAGAACCGTCCAGCAGGTGAAAAATCCGCCGAGGTCGCTGTACAGCTGCTCGCTCTGCGTGCGGACCGTCACCCGCAGTTCCCCGGCACGTCTGCTGCCGGCGCCGTAGACCTCCACCGAGTAGCGGAGCGTCGGCTTATAGCGGTATTTCAGGGCGGTGCGGCATGCGACCGTAGCCGCCGAGGGCTGCTCCGTAAGGAAGAAATCCGTGCCGACTGCGCTGCGTATCGCTGACGTTATGCTTTTCAGCCGCATTTCCGGCGTCACACAGCGGACCCTCTCCGCCAGCAGCTGATTCACCATCGCCGAACGGCTGAGCCCGGAGGCTGCGGCAAGTCCGTCCACAGCCTCCACCACGTCGTCTGACAGGACAAGGCTGTAAATGCTCTTCTTCGTATTATCACCCCATGATCTCCACGAAATTAGGAACCGAACGATTTACATATATTTCTATCGTTCATGATGATATTATACACCCATATTAATAATTTGTCAAGTGTTTTATTAATATTTTTTTGCATTTTTTTAATTTCTGCACTTTACAGCGAAAAATTCCGGAATACCTCTTGACAATTATACATAAAATATGATACAATCAAGTTAGTCAAGAATAACCGGTTCAGAACGCCACCCGAGGCGGCTCCCGGGAATTCACACAAAACGAAGCATATACCCGGTGGTCAGTGAATATTGTCATGGCGCTGGGTTAGTCTTACCTAATCTGAAAGGAAAAAGAGATGAGCGTAGTAGTAATAGGAGGCAACGACAGAATGGCGACCCGATACAAGGACATATGCGAGAGCTACCGCTGCAAGGCGAAGGTGTTCACGCAGATGCCTGCGGACTTTGCAAGCAAGCTGGGCACGCCGGATCTGATGGTGGTATTCACCAACACATGTTCTCACAAAATGGTGAACTCCGTAAACCAGAAGTCCGAGAAGCACGGTATCCCAGTTGCACGTATCCACAATGCCAGTGTGAACGCCCTGAAATCAGTCCTGGAGCAGTACACAAGGCAGTAAGCCACACAAAAACAAAGATGGGCTGCGATGATCGCAGCCCATTTCCGTTGTCAGCATTTACAAAGCACATGCGGATACAGGCTCCGCCCTTACTGCGGCGTGATGCTCTCCACTGTGTAATCCAGTCCCATGATGGTGCTTCTGATAACGACCTCCGGGAGAGGCTTCTCGGAGCTTATCACGGCGCTGCCGTCTTTCCAGCTCACTTCAGCAAATACGCCGTCCTGTCGGTTGAATGCAAGAGCTATCCTCGAAGCACACTTGTCACAGTGCATTCCGCCGATCTTAACATAATACCTGTGGGAGTAACCGGAGGCGTCCTTTTTGATCTCTTCCCTGATATCTCCACCGCCGGCTCCGCAGCAGCCCTGCTTCCCCCGCTTTATTATGCTCAGGACCGCAATCACGCACACCACGGCTATCACGGCTATTATTACGATCATTACTACATCACGCATTTGCAGCATCTCCCAGTGCATATTTTACGAGCTTTTTCACCGTATCCTCAGAAACCTGCGCCACTATCTTCACGGCGTCTGCGTCTGCATCCTGCCCGTCAATACCGACCTTGTTCCGCAGGAAGTCGCACAGTATCGTGCTGCTTGTAAACAGCGACGACGCCGCCCTGGCGCCCTCCTCTGTAAGAAGTATCTTTCCGTAGGGCTCTTTCAGAATATAGCCCTCCTCGACAAGACGTCGTGTCATCTTTACGGTGCTCGCTTTCGTCACTCCCACCAGCCTTGATACATCGGACGAATTGACTGGCCCGCCCTTGTTCTCAAGCCGGAAGATCGCAAATAGGTACTTTTTCTGTGCATAGGTCAACATCTGTTTCTCCTGTTTAGGCAGTCTTTTCAGCTTTTTGCTGGCTGACTTTATTTCTTTTTCACAGTGGGAGCTTCTCCCCCGTGACAAGCTCCGCATTCGCTGCAATGGCCGCTGCACGCCCCGCAGGAACCGCAGTTCCCGCCACAGGTGTATCTGCCGGCTTTCTTGTCCCGGACGAGCTTTATAACTATCAGTACGACCACCGCAAGCACGATAGCTCCGACTAACAGGCTGCCCCAGTTATGCTGTAAAAACTCTAACATAATGATCATCTCCAGAAGAAAAGGGCGGCGGAAATCTCCACCGCCCTGCGAATGCAATTCTGAACTATCTGTTAAACCTTGACTTTCTTTGTGAGCTTTGTGGACTCCTTGTACGGCTTGAACAGCATATATACAAGGGCAACCAGGAATGCCACGGCGAATACAAGGCTAATGATGTTGCAAACCGCTCCGCTGCCGGCGGTCATCAGTCTGCCGGTGAAGAGGTTGCCGAGCTGGTTTACGATAAGTGCGATCACATAGGCGAAGCCGCACTCATAGCCGATAGCGAACCAGAACCACTTAGTGTTGTTCATCTCACGCTTGATAGCGCCCATTGCTGCGAAGCAGGGTGCGCACAGCAGGTTGAATATCAGGAACGACATGCCGCTGATGCCCGTAAATGCCGCAGCCATAGTGCCGTAAACGTCGCCGGAACCACCATAGAGCACGCCCAGCGTACCAACGATGTTCTCCTTGGCAACAAGGCCTGTGATAGCTGCAACGGTTGCCTGCCAGTTGCCCCAGCCAAGAGGAGCGAAGATCCAGCAGATCGCATTACCGATAGCAGCAAGTATTGAGTACTCCATCTGATCCTCAGAGAGCATCTGGAACGTACCCTCATAAACACCGAAGTAAGAGGTGAACCATACGAAGATCGTAGACAGTGTGATAATGGTACCTGCCTTCTTGATGAAGGACCAGCCACGCTCCCACATGGAACGAAGAACGTTGCCGACTGTAGGAAGGTGATATGCAGGCAGCTCCATTACGAACGGAGCAGGATCGCCGGCGAACATCTTTGTCTTTTTCAGTATGATACCGGAAACGATGATCGCTGCGATACCGATGAAGTAGGCGCCGGTGGAAACCCAGGGAGAGTTATGGAATATAGCGCCTGCGATCATGGATATGAACGGTACCTTAGCGCCGCAGGGAATGAACGTGGTGGTCATTACGGTCATACGGCGGTCACGCTCGTTCTCGATGGTACGGGAAGCCATTACACCGGGGATACCGCAGCCGGTACCGATAAGTATCGGAATGAAGGACTTACCGGAAAGGCCGAACTTCCTGAATACACGGTCAAGCACGAACGCAACACGTGCCATGTAGCCGCAGGCCTCAAGGAATGCCAGGAATATGAACAGTACCAGCATCTGCGGTACAAATCCGAGGACCGCACCAACACCGGCTACGATACCATCAACGATAAGTCCCTGGAGCCAGTCAACGCAGTTGATGGACTCAAGGCCGTTGGTGATGAGCTCCGGCAGGGACGGAACGAACGGACCGTAATCAGCGGGGTCGGGCTCGTCAAAGCCGTTCTCTTTGAAGTAAGCAGCAGCGTCTGCATATGTCGTGCCGAGTACCTCGTCCTCATTAGCGTCAGCAGGGATCTCGGAAGCGTAAACGGTGATCTCGCTCTTTGCGAGGGTCTCTTCGTCCTCTACCTCGTAGGGAACGGAAACCACAGCAGGAGTTCCGGCTTCGATCTCTGCAAGTGCGGCGTCAGCGTCGAAATCCTCTGCTTCAGTGTCGATTTCAACGCCGAATGCGTCCAGTGCGCTCATTGCATCACTGTACTCTCCGGAAGCCTCGTCATATGCGCCTCTGCCTATGCCAAGAAGGTACCAGCCGTCGCCGAACACGCCGTCATTTACCCAGCCAGTGGCATTTGCGCCGACCGTTACCATGGAAACATAGTAAACCAGCCACATTACCACTGCGAATATCGGAAGTCCCAGCCAGCGGTTGGTAACGATCTTATCGATCTTATCGGATACCGTCAGGCCGCCCTTGTTCTTCCTGGTCAGGCAGCCCTTGATGATGGTGGATATGTAAACGTAACGCTCATTGGTGATGATGGACTCTGCATCGTCGTCAAGCTCAGCTTCTGCTGCCTTGATGTCGTTCTCGATGTGTTCCATCTTGTCAGCAGGTATCTTCATCATATCGAGCACCTTTTCATCACGCTCGAATATCTTGATGGCGTACCAGCGCTGCTGAGCCTCGGGCAGATCGTGGAGAGCCGCTTCCTCAATATGGGCTATGGCATGCTCTACAACACCGCTGAAGGTGTGCTGCGGGATCATCTTTTCCTTTGCCTCTGCTGCCTTTATGGCTTTGTCAGCTGCCTCGGTGATACCTGTTCCCTTCAGTGCGGAGATCTCGCATACCTCACAGCCAAGCTCCCTGGAAAGCTGCTCGGTGTTGATCTTGTCGCCGTTCTTCTTTACGACGTCCATCATATTTACCGCAGCTACCACCGGAATACCCAGCTCAACCAGCTGTGTGGTGAGGTAGAGGTTACGCTCCAGGTTGGTGCCGTCGATGATGTTCAGTATCGCATCAGGACGCTCACCGACCAGGTAATTTCTTGCCACTACCTCTTCCAGTGTGTAGGGTGAAAGGGAGTAGATACCCGGCAGGTCCGTGATGATAACGTCCTTTCTGCCCTTGTACTTACCTTCCTTTTTCTCAACGGTTACTCCGGGCCAGTTGCCTACGAACTGGTTGGAACCCGTCAGCGCATTGAAAAGCGTTGTCTTACCACAGTTCGGGTTGCCTGCGAGCGCTATTCTTATGTCCATTGTGACTATCTCCTCTCTTAAATTTCGATCATTTCAGCGTCTGCCTTACGCAGCGACAGTTCGTAACCCCTTACCGTCACTTCGATCGGGTCGCCCAGCGGCGCTACCTTGCGGATATAGACCTCTGTGCCCCTGGTAAGGCCCATGTCCATGATCCTGCGCTTTACTGCGCCCTCGCCGGTGATCTTCTTTACAGTGACTGTTTCACCGATCTTCGCTTCCTTCAAAGTTGCCATGTTTATTCCTCCTTTTGGATATTATATATTCAGACCATTATCTTGGCTGCCATTTCCTTTGAAACAGCTACCCGGGACTCCTTGACATTCACAATGACGTTTCCGGATATCTCGCTTACAACGGTGACTTCTCCCCCGGGTACGAACCCCAGGCTCTCAAGGAACTTCCTGGTTTCCGGGCTGCCACCGACTTTCTTTATCATATTCTCCTCGCCTACCGTGGCCAGTGTGAGCGGCATCATATCTATCCCTCCAGTTTATATTAGCTTGGACTAATACAATGTCCAAATAAAAAGTTAGATTTTTCTAACCCGGTTATATGATACTACTTTGTCACGGTAACTGTCAAGCAGATTTTCCACAAAAAACGGAACTTTCAAGTTTTTTGTGACTAACGCAGTTAGATGAGACAAACTCAACTGCATTTTTTGTGTGAATTGAACAAAGCCGCTATTCCACGGCATTCATTTTATACCAAAGCAACAAGCACACAGTTAAAGCAGATCTGCGCCAGTTCAGCTTAACGGCGAAAACACAACAAAAACGGGCTGCAACTGAGTGCAACCCGTTCTGTTGTTCTGTCAGTCAGGATTTTCCGCCCTGATCTGTGCCCTTATCGTCTTATGATCGCCGTTGCAGTACGCCGGGAGGTTATCCTTACGGTAATAGCCTATCTCGGTGGACTCACACTTGTTAGTCGCAAGAAGTCCCGTCATGGTGCAGTAGGGCTTCTCGACCGTAGAAGCGTCAGGCGTGAACTTGAGTACCTGTGAGGTGTCCTGGATATCCTTCATGACTTCCTTCCAGACCGCCGCAACAGCCTTCCAGCCATCGCCGCCGCCTATCTCACGGCTGTCGTCATAGCCTATCCACAGACCGCCTACGTAGTCCGGAGTAAGTCCCATGAACAGAAGGTCAGTACCGGCATTTGACGTACCGGTCTTACCGATTACCTCGACATTATCAAGTATAGCATAATGACCCGTACCGGTGCCTCCGTTTACGACCTTATAGATCATACGGTTGGTTATCCATGCGGTATCGCTGTCCACTGCCTGGTTGCCGAAGAAGTCCTGTTCAAGTATCACGTTGCCCTTGCTGTCCTCGACCTTGCTGTAGAACATCGGACGATAGTAAATGCCGCCGTTGCCGAATATCTGGTATGCGCCTGCGACTTCCACCAGCTTAGCGCCGTAGGTCAGCGCACCAAGCGACAGAGGAGAAAGTGCGATATCCTGCTCCACAAGCGTAGTGAAGCCCAGCATCTGGGTGAGCTGGTTGTACATCGCCTTGGTAGTGTTCATTCTGCCGACCCTTACCGCAAGGGTATTCAGCGACTGCTGAACGCCGTACCATGCCGGACGGAGCGTACCATCGCCGATAACATGACCATAGTTTTCAGGCCAGTACTGCGGCTCGTCCTCGGTGCCGATATTGATCTGTGCATCCGGGATATAGCTCGAATAGGTTATGAGGTTCTTCTGGATAGCCAGAGAATAGGTAGATATCGGCTTCATCGTGGAACCCGGGGATCTGGTAGCCTGGGTAGCACGGTTGAACGTGCCGTCACCCGGTTTCTCGCCGAGTCCGCCGACTACCGCCTGCACCGTTCCGGTGTAGTCCAGCACTATGAACGCCGACTGGATCAGGTCCTTCTCCGGAGCGCTCGCATCATAGTAGGAGAGCACTGTGTAGGGGTCCCTGTACTTCTCCTCCAGTATCTTCTGGAGCTTCATATTCTCGTTGATGTAGATCTTGTAGCCGCCGTTGTACAGCTCATTCTTCGCAGAGGTGTAGGTTATGCCCTTGAGGTCTGCATAGTCGGTTATCACCTGGTCGATGGCGGCGTCAACGTACCAGTCCTGGGTGACCTTATAGTCGCCGTTCCACTTGTACGCCTCATATCCGGCGGACTGCGTGGTGTCGTCCTCAGTGGTATCGCTGCTGTCGTCAGAAACCAGCGTGCGCTCGTCTATATAGCCGTAATCGTCACCGTAGACAGGCTTCGCAAAATGCACCTGAATGCGGTTGTAACGGTAATCCTCGTATTCCTTGGTAGAGATCATACCCTGTTCGTACATACAGCGCAGGGAATAGTTCTGCTGCTGCTTGCTGCGTGCAAGGTCAAAGTACGGCGACATCTTGCCGGGGTTACGTATCATTCCGGCGAGGACTGCGGCTTCGCCGATATTGAGTTCTGAAGCGTCCTTGCCGAAGTAATACTGGGACGCAGCGCCGACACCGTACACCATTCCGCCGAACCAGATCTGATTAAGGTAGCTCTCAATAATATCTATCTTGGTGTACTTCTCCTCCAGGCTGAGGGCACGGAAGATCTCACGCAGCTTTCGCTCCCAGCTTACCTCGTTATCGCCGGTGAGGTTCTTGATCAGCTGCTGGGTTATAGTGGAACCGCCGCCGCCGTCGCCGTTCGAGAAGAATGCGCCTGCGGTACGGTACCAGTCAACGCCCTTGTGGGTGTAGAAACGCTTGTCCTCGGAAGCGATAACAGCGTCAACGATATACGGGGAAATATCCTCGTAATCCAGCCAGACACGGTTTTCCTCCGCCGCAAGGCGCTTGATCTCCACCAGTTCGTTATTCTCGTCATAGCCGTAAATGAAACTGGTATACTTCATCTCGATATTGCGGAGATTTGCATCGTAGCTGTTGTCTGCGAAATCCAGCACGTAGACCGCAAGTACAGTCGCCACTATACACACCATGATGACCAGTATCAGCAGCATTGCAGAGAATGTCGTCCCGACGATGGTCATTGCGTGTCCGAGATTTTTCAGAGCCTTGCTCTTCTTTTTCTTTCCGGAGGGCTTCTTCGGCTGCTCCTCCCTGATCTTGATGTATTTTATCTTTTTCTTGTCCATTCTTTGTTCACCTTTGTGCCGCCAGCGGACGGCATTGGCTGTCAGGTTTACCGGATAGCTTACCTGTACATTTTGCATGTACTTTTTTATTATAGCATATTTTTATCAGAATGTTAATACTTTTTTTGAAATTTTCATCTTTGAGAAGAATTTTTCCACTAAAATACAAAAACAGGGCGAAAAAACGCCCTGTCAAGTATTATTTCACTTAAGGAACCCCTCAATGATCTTCTCCTCGGCTTCCTCACGGGTAAGACCCAGGGAGCACAGCTTCAGTATCTGCTCTCCGGCTATCTTTCCTATCGCCGCCTCATGAATGAGCGCAGCGTCAACGTTTGCGGCGTTGAGCGCAGGCTGGGCGTCCACCCTGCCGTTCTCGGCAAGGATAGCGTCGCACGCCGAATGCCCCGTGCAGCGGCTGTTGCCCTCTATCACCGAATAAAACGCCTGATGCGAGTTTCCACGGGCCACTGACCTCGACACAAGATCCGCACCGCAGTCCTCGCCGTTGAGCTCTACCCTGAACTTTGTCACTGCGTCCTCGTCACCGTCAGTCATGATACGCTCCCTGACGACTATCTTCGCACCCTTGTCCAGCACGGCAGAGGTGTTACGGGTCGTTCTGTCCACGCCACGAAGCTGCACCGTGTCCATCTCAAGGTAGGAATCCTCCTTGAGATATGCGTCAGTCACCGGGTCTATCCTGCGCAGACCGGTGCCCTTGCCAGTACCGATGTGCTTCTCCTTGTACAGCACCCGGGCGCCTTTCTCCAGGAAAAAGCGGTGTATGCCGTTGTGCCGTGCCGTTTCGGAGCCGTCACTGTGGACTCCGCAGCCCGCTACTATCACCACGTCCGCTCCCTCGCCGATGAAAAAGTCATTGTACACCAGGTCGTCAACATCAGAATGGGTCACGCAGGCGGGAATATACACCGTTTCGCCCTTGGTCCCCGGCTTTACCCGGATATCTATGCCGGGCTTGTCCGCCTTTGAGGTTATCGTTATATTCTCAGAGGACTTCCTCCCGGCACACTGGCTGTCCTGACGAATATTGTACGCACCCTGGAAGCCGGTGGTACTGTCGTAGTCCGAAATGACCTTCAGCATTTCCTCAGTTATGCTGTTGAACTCTGCCTTGCTCATGTCGCTCATCTGCAGCCGCCTCCGTTCTGGGGTGCAGCCGCAGGACAGCGCCCCGAAAATTCGCCCTTGAGCAGCAGTGGAAGTATATCCTCACGCTTTCCGCTGGTACGTATCTTTCCGTCCGCCACAACGACTATCTCATCGGCAATGGACAGAATACGCTCCTGGTGAGAGATTATCACCAGCGAACCGCTGGTACTGCTGCGGATATCCTCAAAGGTTTCTACAAGACGTGCGAAGCTCCACAGGTCGATACCCGCCTCGGGCTCGTCAAATACCGAGAGCTTTGCGCCCCGGGCAAGCACCGTAGCTATCTCTATGCGCTTGGCTTCGCCGCCGGAGAGCGCTGCGCTCATCTCACGGTCGATATACTCCTCGGCACACAGACCTACCTTGCCCAGAAGTCCGCACAGCTCTTCTGCGCCCAGCTTCCTGCCTGCGGAAAGCTCCAGCAGGTCACGCACGGTGAGCCCCTTGAACCTCACCGGCTGCTGAAACGCATACGCTATCCCCAGCTTCGCACGCCCGGTGATGTCCATGTCCGTAATATCAGTTCCGTCAAGGATTATCCTGCCTGACGTGGGCTTCTCCACGCCGGATATCAGCTTGGCGAGGGTCGTCTTTCCTCCGCCGTTGGGTCCTGTTATGACTGTCAGTCTGCTGTCAAGTTTGCAGCTGACGCCGTTTATTATCGTATCGCCGCCCGGAAGTTTCCAGACCAGCTCCTGTAATTCCAGCAAATCCATCGCTCCTTTCGACCCTATTATTGTACCACAACGGCGTCGTTATGTCAATCAGAAATCATATTTTGCTTCAAAACGGGTAAATACAGTATTCTGACAGCCTTTCCGCATTGACAAAACTATTCCTTTGTGGTACAATTGACTTTGGAAAAAGAAAAGGGGTAATAAATATGAACAGGGACGATGAAGAAAACTACACCGTGCGGCCGCTGACGATAGAGGATATCGACCAGTACAACGCACTGCTGAGATACGCATTCCAGGTCACGGAGCAGGAGCTCTCAGAAACCGGCTGGAAGAACGATGAGATAAAGCGCTCAAAGTTCCCGGTCCTCCAGAGGGCGGACGTTCTGGGCTGCTTTGACGGGAAGGACCTTGTGTCGCAGTTCGCCGTGTATCCTCTTGAAATGAACATATACAACGTTAAGTTCCCGGTGGGATTTGTAACGAGCGTCTGCACCTACCCGGAGCACACGGGTCACGGCATAATGAAGCGCCTGATGATACAGAGTCTAACCCGCATGCGGGAGAACCACAGGCCCTTTGCACTGCTGTACCCGTACTCTATACCGCTGTACCGCAGGCTGGGCTGGGAGATAATCTCCAACAAGATGACCTACATAGTCAAGGACACCCAGATACCCCGTAAGATAAAGGAGCCCGGCTA
Source organism: uncultured Oscillospiraceae bacterium (assembly GCA_934454435.1). GTDB lineage: Bacteria > Bacillota > Clostridia > Oscillospirales > Ruminococcaceae > CAG-115. The sequence continues at coordinate 14,463 of CAKSGA010000047.1, forward strand.
TATCCGCCGTGTGGAGTGGGACGACAAGGAATTCATGCAGCTCCACACGAAATTTGCACAGACCACCCACGGCTGTCTTTACCGCAACAACCTTGCCTGGGAGGAATACTGGCGCTGGGACGAGGACGACACCAAGGTTGCGATATACTATTCCGATGATGATGTTCCCTACGGGTATATGGTGTACCTCATCAACAACGACATCATGCACATCAAGGAGATGATATATCTCACGCATGAAGCGCAGCGGGGTCTGTGGGAGTTCATACACGCCCACGACTCCATGATAGACGAGGTGCGGGGAAACAACTACTACAGCGAGTCCATCGCATTTGAGCTCGATGACAGCGACATCAAGGAAACTATCCGCCCCTACTCCATGGGCAGGATAATCGACGTTGCCGAGTTCTTCAGAAGCTACGCCTGCGACCCTGACGAGCCGGAAGCCATATTCCGCTTTGACGTTGAGGACGAGCTGCTTCCCTGGAACAACGGCAGCTTCACTGTAAAATTCAGGCACGGTCGGTGCTTCCTTACCGATGAACAGCCGGAGTACTCCATGAAGCTCTCCATCGCAACGCTGACCACCCTGCTGCTCGGCTACAAGACCGCAAAGAAGCTCTGCGGCATGGACCGCATAATCGCAGAGCCCGCCGCCGTGGAGATACTTGACGATATCCTGTTCCACTCAATACCGTATGTTTCGGATTATATCTGATCTTGAGGAACCTGAAAAATAATTAAACTGTATCATTTTTTGCTTGATTTACAACATGCAGTTGTGGTATAATTCTTTTTGACGGAAATTTTCCGGACTAAAAGGAGGATATCATTATGAAAAAAGTAGTAGCAAGCTGCGTTGCAGGTATGGTAGTAGGAATTGCAATTCTCGTTTCGGGACTGTACATGGCTTTCGGGTTCTCTTCCAGCTTCAACGGCAAGACCCCCGAGGACGCTTCTTTCGGTGCTGACTTCTACACATTTCAGTACGAAGCGACCCAGATCGCTGCGCAGAACGTAAACAGGCTTGGGACATTCACCGAAAAGGCTGTGAATTTCGGATTCAAGGCAGGCGGCTTTGCGATCGCCGCTGCAGGTCTTGCAATAGGGACTTTCTTCGAGCTCAGGCTGAACGAAGCAAAGCACCGTGAGGAGCTCGCAGCACGCACCCCCGCTCCCGTACAGACCTACGCACAGCCTTACGCTCAGCAGGAAATGCAGCAGGCATATTACCAGCCCGCAGCATATCAGCCCACTCAGGACGCAACAACCACCGGTTATCCCCAGTACCCCGGAAACGATCAGGGCGGGAATATGTAACACCTGATAAATGCAAAAAGGGACTGCTCAGCGCAGCCCCTTTTTTGTTTATTTACATACGTAAAATTCCAACGACCTCACTATTATAACTGCGGGTACGCTTGGCCATTTTACCTCCGGAAGTATTGCCTTCTATTGTGTATATCTCACCATTTGAATAACCAGTCACTATCCCGATATGGCTCCAGTTGTACCCATTATCGTCTGACCATCTGTATATCACAATATCTCCCCGCTGGGGTGTTATATCATCACGTGATACGCTCTTTACATGTTTTAATCCCGACTTGGACATACCATTGCTTTTCAACGACTTCAGGTTTTCGGCTCTAAAGCAATAGAACGTGCCCATATCATGTTCACCGCATACATCTATAACAAAATCGCATGGATTAAGTGTACGGCAGATCTTATATCCGCTATTCTTCATAGCGTCGCTGACAGCGGCAGTACACCATTCCCATTTGTAGCCGAAATCTGCTTTTTTCCAGCCCTCCCTTTCGACCATCCAGGAAATAGCGTCCTCCATCTTCGCATTAGTCTTGTCATCTTTCTTGCCGCTGTTCTTTCCCCCCACGCTGAACTTGTGAGTGTAGCTCTTGGTGGTGCTTCCGGCTGTTACCTTATAGGTCAGGGTATACTCGCCGGCGGAAAGGCTGGCAAAGGGCAGCTTCCAGTCAAGGTCGGAATCGTACAGCTTGTAGGACTTCTTCCCGGGCTTTACCGCAGCGGACTTCACTTCCTTGCCGGAGGAGTCCCTGATCACCGCCTGTATCTTCTTTATTGAAGCTGAGGCCTTGACGGTACCTTTTATATGCTGACCCTTTCCCAAGCCAATATTCTCAGGGAAAGACATGCCGCTGAACGTTACCGTGGCCTCAGAAGAGGAACCTTTTACCGTGAACTTGTGCTTATAGCTGGTGTCAGTCGAGCCGCTCGCAACGTAATAGCACAGGGTATATTCTCCGGCGCCCAGCTTCCCGAAAGACAGATCCCAGTCAAGGTCGGAATCATACAGCTTGTAGGTTTTCTTGCCGGGCTTTACGGAAGCCTTCATGACCGCCTTGTTCTTGGAGTCATACACCACCGCCTGTATGCCGTCTATCTTCTCGGTAGAAGTCACAGTACCCTTTATGTGCTGTCCCTTGCCCTTGGTTATGGACGCCGGAAAAGACATATCCTTGAACTTAACCTCGGCTGCGCTGTCAGTTTCACCCGCCATCTTTACCTTTGTGGTAACGGACTTAACATTGTTCCCGTCAGCGTCGTTGAGCCAGAATTTGACCTCTCCGCCCTTTCCGTCCCAGCTACGTACCGAATAAATGACGTAACACTCATTCGGATAGCTGTCCCAGTGGATATCCACCATGTTCAGCGAGAGATTATCCGAAGCGCTCTGCTGGATCGACTTTATGCCCTCGCCGGAGAAGTAGTATGTGAACTCAGTTGCCTGGTCGCCGCTGATAGTCACCTGATCCGGACCGTTGATCTTCAGGTCGTTGACATATGCCGCTGAAGTGCTCACGCTGAACAGTTCTGCAGTTCCCGCCTGACCCGCAAGGACAGCGGCTGCAAGCAGTGCGGC
>CAKSGA010000048.1 GCA_934454435.1 uncultured Oscillospiraceae bacterium
CTATGTATCTGCCCAAGGTAATCAAGTTCAACGCCAAGGATCCTGCTGCTAAGAAGCGTTACGGCGTCATCGCTGATTACATGCACCTCGGCGGCGTAAATGACGATGAGAAGGTTGATCTGCTCATCAAGTATCTGCGTGGCATGAATGACGAGCTGAAGATCCCGCACTGCATCAAGAACTATGGCGCAGACAGCTATCCCACCGAGCAGGGCTTCGTTCCTGAGAACGTGTTCCTTGAAAGACTGCATGACATTGCTGTTAACGCTATCGCAGACGCATGTACAGGTTCTAACCCCCGTCAGCCCTCTCCCGAGGAGATGGAGAAGCTGCTTAAGTGCTGCTACTACGACACTGAGGTTGACTTCTGATAACAAAGCGACAAGACCCCGTCGGATCCCGGCGGGGTTTTCTTTGTCAAATGAAAACAGCCCACTGGATTGACCCGTGGGCTGTTTTTTGTTAATGGTTTCTGAACCACTTGCGTATCCATGCGCCGGATTCAGAGTAATCGGAGTCTGACCAGTTTCCGTTTGCCTTTGCGGAGGGCTTGAAAGCTGAGGATGATTCGTCCTTGTTTGCGAGGTTCCAGTTGCAGTAGCTTATTCCGTACTTGTCGAGCAGCTTCAGCCACTTTTCGGACTGGGTGAAGTCGTTTGCACCGTTGCCGGATGCGTCACAGCAGCCAAACTCTGAAACGAATATCGGCAGACCGCCGGCCACGCATTTCTCGGTACGCTCCCGGAGCCAGTCGGTGTGGGTAGCTGCGTAGAAATGCAGCGCATACATGATGTTGTCGTATTTGAGGGGGTCTGCGAGTGCCTGGTCGATGTCCTGGCTCCAGGTCGGGGTTCCTACGATTATCACGGCGTCCTTGTCGTTCTTGCGTATCACGGGAATGACCTTTTCAGCGTAGGGCTTTATCGTTCCGCTCCAGGTGGCGTTTCCGTTGGGCTCGTTTACGATCTCATAGATAATGTTGGGGTAGTCGGCATACTTCTTTGACATATCGCTGAAGAACTCTATCGCTTCATCAGTGTATGCGGTCGGGTCGCCGGGGTTCAGTACGTGCCAGTCGATAATGACGTACATGCCGAGCTTTATGCAGATGTCAACGCCTTTCTCAAGTAGCTGCCTGCTGCCATCCTTGTTCTTCATGTAGCACTGACCGTTGCCCCATTCGTCAACGTACATTGCCATGCGGACTACATTGGTGTTCCAGTCGTCACGGAGCGTCCGGAAAGCGTCCTCGTTGACGAAATCCGGGAACCATGTGATACCGTGGGTGCTCATTCCCCGGAGCTGATAGCCCTTTCCGTTCTTGTCCACAAGCTGGGTCCCCTTGACTGAAAGCTGACCGTGATTTGCGACCGGAGTGCTTCCCTTGGGGTCCTCAGGGGCGGGGGGGACGGTAGAAACAGACGCAGTGGCCGATGGTGTGTCGTTCCCGCCGCCGGAGCCGGAACCAGTCCCTGCAGAGGCTGAGGAGCCGTTCACAGTCGCCTTGCCCGGCTTGAAATCAGTCGGAGACTTATAGTTGAACCCGAATCCGGTGTTCCCTCCGTTTGATATCTCGCCGTTGTAGCTTTCGTTTGTGACAGTCAGTTTGGTTCCGCTGACCGTGTATTTTCCGTTCCAGCCGGAAGTTATCTCAAACCCGCCGGGGACCGTGATCTCGACCTTCCAGCTGCTGACGGCGCTGCCGGAGTTGTTAGTGAGTGTCACTTCATAACCTCCGCATTTGCTGCCTCCCTCTTCCCACGTGGAGCTGAGCTTCCAGTCAAGCAGAAACTTGCTGGAGATTGGCTTGGCAGTTGTTTTGCTGGTGGAGCTGCTTGCAGTGCTACCGCCCTGTGATGCTGTATCGTCCGGCTGGTTTCCTGTCGCTGGCTCTTCAGGAATGCTCTCTTCCACCTCCACGGAAATGTCGCCGGCAGTCTCACCGGTCGGTGTAAGCTCCACGGGCTCGTCATTTCCGGAGGTTCCGTTGTCAGGGGAGGTGATGCACACAAATGGGCTGGCGGTACCTGTGCTAGTGATGACAGGGGTTGTTTCTGTCACGCTCCCGGAAGCTGTAGAAGCGGTCTCGGAGGTGCTGCCCGCCGGAACTGACGGGTTCTCCTGATTTGCGCAGCCGCACAGCATTGCCGAGCATAGCAGGACGGCCAGTATGCCTTTTAATGTCTTTTTCATGGCTGGTTCCTTTCTGAAAAGTAAACGCTGAATTAACCCGTACCCTTTCAAATAATCGCACTTACGGGACTTGATTTTGTTCCGCTTCGTTCAACTCAGCGTATCATGAAACATTGCTGATTTAATTATATCATCTCATTGGTAAAAAATCAACCACATTGTGCAAATATTCAGAAACAAAAAATCCCCTCTGCACACAGGCAGAGGGGGCTGATATTTATTGCGGCACGGGGGAATCAACGGTGTCGATAGTCGCTATGGGAGCGTCAGCGGTCTGGGTCTTGCTTTCAGCTTCAGCAGTCTGAGGGGCTGCTGCTTCCGATGTTGAATGCGCCGTACCAGGAGCCGCTTCTGCGGTGCTGGTTCCGGAGGTTTCAGGCTTGCTGCCCGGAGTGTCGCTCTCGGCCTCAGCGGTGCTTGCCTTGAAGGTTTCGATGGTTATGGAGGAGATCACGATATCCTCCACCGGCATTGACTTTTCGCCCTGGGCGTTGGTCTTTACCGTCACGTCCGACAGCTTGTCCAGAACGTCCAGACCCTCGTAGACCTGTCCAAAAACCGTGTAGGCTCCGTCGTAGGCGTATACTCCGCCGACCTTGGCGTATTTCAGCCCGGCGCCGTTTTTGCTTGTGAGCATTTTGGCATTGTTGCTGTAGTAGGACTGCTGGTATGCATTCTCCTTTGCCTTGCTGGAGGAAGCCTCCCAGGTAGCTTCGCCGGCTTCAGAAGCAAGGGCGTCAGCCTGGGACTGCACCTTTGAGGAGTCCGTATCAAGAATGTTCTGCGGGTTCTTGTTGTTGATTATGTAGAACTGTACGGCGTTCTGACCGTACTGGTCAGCCACGTAACCAAGCGCACCGTAGAAGTTCCTGGCGTTCTCGCTGACCTCAACGGGGAAGCTCTCAGCGGGCTCGGAGTTTGACTCGGCATTCTTGTTTTCTCCGGTATAAGCGGGAGCCCCTCCGGTACCGTCCCCATAAAGGGAACCTCCCTGGATAACGTTGTCCTTTACGACCCTGTGTATCTTCAGACCGTTGTAGTAACCGCTTTCAGCGAGCTCGATGAAGTTCTCAACGCCGATGGGGGCGATATCCGGGAAAAGTTTAGCCTTCATCGTTCCGTAATCCTTTATCTCGATGACTGCGATCTTATCCCCGTCCGTCAGTGAGATGTTACCTACGTTTCCAGAGTCCCCGGATTTCCCCGAGCACCCGGCGGAGGATAACAGCATTCCTGCGGAAAGAACTGCACTCAGCAGAATACGTTTGATATTCATGGTTTATTTCCTTTCCCGTTTGTATAGGTCACTCGGCGGTGTATACCCTGACCGTCTTGATTATGATATCTTCAACAGGCTGGCTTAATTCGCCGCTTGAGTTCTCAGTGACTTCCACAGCAGAGATCTTGTCAACAACGTCCAGACCCTCCACAACCTGACCGAAAACGGTATAGCCGCCATCAAGGTAATATACGCCGCCGACTTCCTTGTACTTGTTTATTTCCTCCTTTGTGGGGGACTTTAACCAGTCCGCAGTGGCTTCATACTGCTTCTGCATAGAAGAATAATACTTGTATTCTGCGGAGCCGGGCTCAGCGCTTCCTACATACTTCTTAAGGATTTCAACTGAAGTTTCTAAGTCACTTAAATCAACATTGCTGATATCCTGGGGTTCCTTGCTGTTCACGATATAGAACTGTGTGGTGTTCCTGCCGAGTGCATTCGCATAGCAGAGCGCACCGTAGAAGTGACGTGCGTTTCTGTTTATCTCGGTGCCGAAGTCTGTAGCGGAGCTGTCGCCGCCGGTATAAGCAGCGTCACCGCCAGTGCCGTCACCGTTTTCAGAACCGCCCTGGAGCATGAAGCTCTCAACGACACGGTGAATGTTCTTGCCGTCGTAGTAGCCCTTGTCGGCAAGCTGTTTGAAGTTCTCTACGCCTATCGGGGCGATATCGGGGAACAGCTTTGCCTTGATGGTGCCGAAGCCCTCGACCTCGATCTCTGCAACCGTATCGCCGGGGAGAATTTCCACATCGCCGATGTTTCCGGGAAGATTGTGGGAGCTGCTCTCATTAGTAGCTTCTGCAGTGGGGGAGCTGCTCTCACTTGTAGCTTCTGCAGTGGAAGAGCTGTCGCCGGAAGCGCTCCCGCCTGATTTGCAGGAGGATAAACTGGTCACGCAAAGTGCTGCCAGAATTGTGCCGATAAGAATTTTTCTGAGTTTCATTTTACGCCTTTCTTAGTTTTCCGCAGTCCCGGAGTTTTCACCCGTGGAGGCTTCGCTGTCGTACGTGGATATCGTAACGGACTTCACATAGATGTCCTCGAGCGGCTTATAGGTGTTTTCGTCTGACTGCCTTGCGGTGATCTTTTCGATAACGTCAAGCCCTTCGTAGGTCTGCCCGAAAACGGTAACGTAGCCAGCCATGCCGAACAGCCCGCCGACCTCGATGAACTTGTCGAACAGGTTCATAAGGTTCTTTTTCTGGTCGTCGGTGTACTTGTCGCTGGACTTCATGGAGTCCTTGAGCTCGTCGATCTGTTCCTGGGTCATGGTGTCGTCGTTGTCGATGACGTAGTACCTTGCGTCAGTGTAGCCCGGGAGGTCAGAATAAGCCACCAGGGAGCCACGGAACGGCCAGAGGTTCACGTTGTATTCGTGCTCTATCACCTCGGAATCGTCATTTCTGCCGGTGTAGTTGCCCTTGTCGTTGACGTGACCGCCGCTGACGAAGTAGGTGTCCTTGACGATGGCGTAAATGCTGTTGTTGTTATATTCGCCCGCATTTGCCCGCTCGATGAACTTCCCGACAGTATTGGGGCAGAGATCCTTGTACAGGACTGCACGTATCTCTCCGAGGTCAGTGTCGATGATGGCGATGGTGTCGCCGTCCTTCGGACCCTCAAGCTGAACCAGATCGATGCTGGTGAAATCGTAGTCCGACATTGCGTTGTAGTTTGAGCTTGTGACCGTGCAGCCAGTGCTTCCTAACGAGCATAATGCTACCGTCACTGCCGCAAGAGCGGCAAGAATTCTTCTTTTCATTCAGTGTCCTCAGCTGTTTTTCTTGACTATGGTACCCTGGCGGGTCTCCTCAACGGTCCAGCCCATAGCGGAGATCTGGTCCCTGATGGAGTCGGCAAGAGCGAAATCCTTTGCCTTGCGGGCAGCCTTGCGCTTTTCGATGAGCTCGGTGATCTCAGCGGGTACCTGTTCCTCATTGCTATTATTATACAACAGACCGAGTACATTTGTCAATGCCGTGAACTCATCAGAATATGCCTGGAGCGTTCCCCTGGTCGCATTTCCGGAGGAAATGGCGGTGTTTATCTTGCGAACGAGCTCGAAAACCGTCGAAATTCCGTCGGCGGTGTTGAAATCATCGTCCATGACCTCGATGAAATGCTCACGTGCTTCCCTGACATCAGCAAGAGCCTGCTCGGAAGCGTCCCCGGCGGTTGCGGCAGCGAGGGCACGGTCAAGTGTGTCACGGCAGGTATACAGGCGCTGGAGGGCAGCCTTGCAGCTCTCGATAACATCGATGGTGTAGTTGAGCTGGCTTCTGTAGTGGACTGACAGCAGCATGAAGCGGATAGGTTCGTAGCCGTATTCCTTGGAGAGATCTCTAACCATGAAGAAGTTTCCCTTTGATTTGGACATCTTGCTGCCGTCAACGTTGAGCATTCCGTTGTGCATCCAGAGGTTGGCAAGGGGCTGACCCGTAGCGCATTCGCTCTGTGCGATCTCGTTTTCGTGATGGGGGAATATGAGGTCGGCTCCGCCACCGTGGATATCGAGGGTATCGCCGATGTAGTGGCGGCTCATTGCGGAGCACTCAATGTGCCAGCCGGGTCTGCCCTTGCCAAAGGGGGAGTCCCAGTAGGGCTCGCCGGGCTTTGCAGCCTTCCATACTGCGAAATCCATAGCGTTGCGCTTCTTCTCGCCGACTTCGATACGTGCGCCCGCCTGGAGGTCCTCCAGCGGCATGTGTGAGAGCTTGCCGTACTCCGGGAACTTAGACGTGTCGAAATAAACATCGCCGTCGGCCTCATAGGCGAAGCCCTTTTCCACCAGGGTCTTGACGATGTCGATGATGATGTCCATGTTCTCCGTTACCTTGGGGTGGACGTCAGCACGGCGGACGTTCAGACCGTCAGCGTCGATAAAATACTCTTTGATAGCGTTTTCGGAGACCTCATGTGCGGTCTTGCCAAGTTCGTTCGCTTTCTTGATTATCTTGTCGTCCACATCGGTGAAGTTCTGTACGTAGAACACCTTGTAGCCCCTGAATTCCAGGTAGCGGCGCAGGGTGTCGAAAACGCACAGCGCACGGGCGTTTCCTATGTGGATAAGGTTGTAGACGGTCGGACCGCAGGCGTAGATCTTTACCGTGCCCGGGGTGATGGGGCGGAGCTCCTCTTTCTGACGTGTCATCGTGTTATAGATCTGCATATTTGTTTCCTCCTGGATCATGTATTGTTGTTTTTCCTGGCTGCGAGCTGGCTTTTGAGTTCGTCTATCTCCTTCTGCATGCATTCCATCTTATACATGTGCTCGCACAGAAGCTGTGATACGGGGTCAGGAATGTGTATCTGGTCGAGGTCGCAGTCGTTGACCCTTACGCCGTCACGCTTGACTACCCTTGCGGGAACTCCCACGGCGGTGCAGTTCGGGGGAACTTCCTCCAGAACCACCGCATTTGCTGCGATCTTAGAGTTGTCGCCTATCTTCATAGGACCCAGCACCCTGGCGCCCGCTCCTACCAGCACATTATTGCCGAGGGTGGGGTGTCGCTTTCCGGTATCCTTGCCGGTGCCGCCGAGGGTGACATTCTGGTACAGTGTACAGTAATCGCCTATCTCCGTGGTTTCGCCTATAACTACACCGGATCCGTGATCAATGAACAGCCCCTTGCCGATCTTTGCGCCGGGGTGAATCTCGATACCGGTCTTGTTACGGCTGCGCTGGGAGATCCATCGTGCGATGAAGAAGTGCCCGTGCTCGTAGAACCAGTGAGCACGCCTGTATGACCTGACTGCCTTAAAGGAGGGATAGAGGAATATCACCTCCAGAGCTGAACGCACCGCCGGATCTCTTGCCTTTATCGACTCTATCTCTTCTCTGAGTTTCTTGAACATGCAAACCTCCGGTCCTGCTGACGGCGCTGAAGCCGTCCTGGAAATAAAATGACTGCCGGCGCATATAAAAATACCTCCGCACCGGACTGGTGCGAAGGCGCATTACCGCTGTTCCACTTCGCTTCGGGCAAACGCCCCTTGTGACCCTTAACGCAGGCAACGGGAACGGCTACTGGAATTCACCGCACCGGCTCACAGCCGCACTTTCACCGGGCTGACCCGCAGCGCTCACACCTAACCGCTGCTCTCTGGGGGGACATGTACCGGATACTCTGACTGATCAAAGCCTTTACAACATATATACAATATTATAATCCAACTCCCCGGATTTTTCAAGGGGGTAAACGCATTTTTTTCACATTTTACGAAAAAATCACGCCAGAAGCACGTAAGCGAGCGCCGCAATGAGTTTCATATCCGCCTTTTCATGCCAGAGGAGAAGTATCAGCGCAGCGATCAGCAGGAAGTCACGGTCGCTGGTAAGTCGCTGAAACAGGTTTCCTCCGGTGGGCGGGGAGCACCGTGGCGTACCTGCCGGTCTGCCGGCTTCGCATTTTGGGGGAGCGGGTCCGTTTTTTTCGCCGGGACCGCATTCCGGCTGACTTTCGCTCTTGTTGAAATCCTCAACGCATTTGTACAGCGGTGATTGTTCCGGGTTCCAGACCATTGCTATCCCTCCTTACCGAACAGTCCGCTTTCTTTCAGCAGCGGAAGCAGTGAGATCAGCTTCAGCATTCTTAGCGCCGTATCGACCTTGCTGCGGTTCTCTTCACGCAGCAGCGGCTTCAGGGCGAGCAGCAGGCGTTCATCGTTGCTGGTGCTGCCTGCGCTGCTGAGAAGTCCTGCGAGCTTCGCCACAGACCCAAGGTCTATCCCTGAAAAGAGCCCGCCGGAGTCCTCGCTGTCCTCCTGGCCGGGGGAGTCATCATCGTCCTCCGCAAGCGCACGGAGAATATCCTCTATATTGTCCATGCAACTCACCTCCGGTATATGTTATCATTTTACGCTGCCCAGCAGCCGCATTACCTCCTCCGGGGAGCCTGCGCTCTTGAGCTGCTTCATGAGCTCCTTGTCTGCAAGGACCCTGCGCAGCTTCTGCTTGTCTGACTTCGTCAGTATCGAGGAAAGAGCTGAGAGGTCTTTCTTTTCAAGCGAGCGCTTCAGTTCATCGGGGGAAGAGCCGAGTTTTTCGCTTGCTGATCTGATGAGCTGGTCGAAATCGTTGTTGTTCATGATGATACCTCCTTGATACCAGAATATGACAGGTTTCGGATGATTTAAGAGAAAAAAACGCTTTGCCCCCTTTTATTCATTCAGATTTTATGTTATAATATGTATAACTAGAACCCTTTGAGAAAGGAAAACCTGTTTTGAAAATTTTAGTAGTGTCTGACACTCATAGAAATTATGCCGTGCTTGACAAGATAGTGGAAAAAAATCTTGACTCAGACCTTATTGTCCATCTGGGTGATGGTGAGAATGAAGCCCGGGACATACAGAGTGAGCACCCGCAGATACCGCTTGTTTATGTGAAGGGCAACTGCGATTATGGTCCACACCGTGAGCAGGAGGTGGTCACAGCATGTGGCTACAAGATCTTCTGCTGCCACGGACATAACTATGACGTACACAGCGGGCTGCAGCAGCTTGTGGAAGCGGCGAAGGCTGAGGACTGCCAGATAGCGCTTTACGGACACACACATCTCCACCGGACCGAGCTTATAGACGATGTGTACGTTATGAACCCCGGGAGTCCAGACAGTCCAAGAAACCACAATGAACCTACTTATGGCGTTATCAATCTGACCAGCGACGGTCTGATCGAAATGAATATCATATCGGTGAAGAAATGACGATCAACTGTATCAAACTTGACGAGGTAGACTCTACCAACAATTACCTCAAAACTCACCGCAGCGAGCTCCCGGACGGTACTCTTGTCATTGCCGGGCTCCAGACCGCAGGGAAGGGCAGACGTGGACATAACTGGCTTGCCGACCGTGGAATGCTGCCTTTTTCGCTTCTGCTGAAGAACCCGCCGCACACGGATACCGTCACGCTCTGTGCAGCAGCAGCGGTTTGCTCGGCGCTGGAGGAAAGGCTCCCGGACGAGGAGTTCGGCATAAAGTGGCCCAACGACATAATTCTGCGTGGTCATAAGCTATGTGGTATTTTATGCGAGAGCGTATGCTTTGGTTCCTCGATGGACATAATCTGTGGTATCGGCGTGAATATCTCACAGACTAAAGAGTTCTTTGAGAACGCCAATATTCCCCACGGAGGCTCTGTTGAAATGCTGACCGGAAAGAACATAACCGACCGTGACGGTTTTGCCGAGGACATCGCAGGCAGGTTGTACGCATTCACCCGTGAGGGGTTCGGGGCAGTTTCTGGCGAGTACGTAAAGCGATGCCTGACTGTCGGAAAACGTATCAGGATAATCGGGAATGACGCTGAACGAGAGGCCTTTGCCGAGGGCATCGCACCGAACGGCTTTCTTATCTGTTCAGATGAAAGCGGCAGATTTGAGGTGAATTCCGGCGAAGTCAGCGTGCGGGGGCTGATGGATTATATCTGACAGGAGCAATAATGATCGAGAACGAATTCAAGATAATGCTCACGAAAGAGCAGTATGAAGCCGTTTACGGGTTTTACAGCTGGGACAGCGAAATGGAGCAGGTAAACAGCTACTATGATGACGAAAAGCAGACATGCGGCAATGCACATGTGACCGTCCGTGTGCGAAGCGTGGGGGGCAGATATCTTCTGCAGATGAAGCTCCCGGCGGAGCAGTCCGGCAACGGTGCGGTCAGCCGTATCGAGCTGGAGCAGGAGCTGGACGGCATTCCGGAAACGCTGAGCGGCGGGCTCATGAAAAGCCTGAGCGGTGTGGAGCTCCCGGACGTTAAGCTGCTGGGAACGCTGATGACGTTCCGCAGCGTTAAGCGCTTTCCGGGCGTAGAGATAGACCTCGACCGCAGCAGCTATTTCGGCAGGACGGACTATGAGCTCGAGATAGAGTACACTGACGAAACGGCAGCGGAGGTTTTACTGTCTGAGATAACGGCGAAGGTTCAGATCGACAGGAGCGCTCCGGTTACCGGGAAGATACGCAGATTCCTTGCAGAATACAAAAGGAGCGTCCGGTAGTGACTGGGCGCTCAGGCTGTCGATAAACCCTCATCTTCGTCGTCACCGCATTATTTGCTTCGCAAAAAACGCTGCACGACGGCAGGCGCAAACATGATGTTTGCGCAGTTGCCCCCAGAGCCCGACATGATGTCGGGAAATAAAGGGCAACAGGATAAAGCCTAGTCGCTGTGTGGGTTCCTAGAATCTGAGGGCTTCTCAACAGCCTGATTTTCTACTTTTTCGACAAACTGAGGGGCGGCATATGCCGCCCCTTCAGTCTGTCGAAAAAGTCAATTTTGCCTGCGAAGCAGGCTTTTGCAATAAGTTTTTTGCCCAGGGTAAGGGTGACTGCGTCGACCCTGCCTGGGCAAAAAACACTTCTATCCGCACAACTGTACTGGCAACGGCTTCGCCTTATGCCTAACGCAGGCAGTGTGCATTTTGCTATGGCAAAATGCGTAAGGCATGACTTGTCATGCCAGTGGATTGGTTCGGCGAAAAAGCCCCAACGGGGATTTTTCGACGGTCTCAGGGGCGGCATATGCCGCCCCTTTTGTTGTAGGTTCAGTTCCCGCTGAAATAACTCTCCAGGTACCTGCGGAAATCCTCCGGACTGCCCTGGATACGTTTCTTTATGCGGTCTGCTTCGTCCTTGTCCTCTGCTGAGATGGTAAGGTAGTACTTCTGCTTACCGGTCCTTTCGGACTTTATCGTGACGCCGATGTTGCAGGTGCCGTTTTCGTGCTCCGCATATCGCACCGACACCAGGCTGTCCTTCTTTATCTCGTCCCGGGTGTAGACCTTTACTGCTTCCTCGAACATCTTCTCACGTATCGACTGCGGGAGCTCGTTGCCGAATTCCCTAGCAGCGGCATCGCCGAGCTTCGTGTTTGCGTATACCGGCACGCCGTTGACCTCCTGACAGGTGCAGAGCCGTTCTGTAATGCCGTCCAGAGCCTGCATGAGATCAAAATAATTTACTGCCTGTTCCAGTGAAGTTATCTCCGTCAGCTGATCCCGGGTGAGCGGGCAGCCCAGGCTGTAGATCAGATGACAGACAAGAATTCTGATCTTGTCAATGTCATCTATTCTTATCCTTGGAATTTCTTTCATCAGATCACCAGCTTTTCAGAATAATCAGAGCTTTCCCTCTGCGGAAAGTGCAGACACAAGAGCAATGTTCAGCGCAGACTCAACGCAGGGGACCGCTCTTGCAACCACGCAGGGGTCGTGCCTGCCCTTTATAACGAGCTCCTGCTCGGTCATGTTCTTGAAGTCAACGCTCTTCTGCGGGCGGGAGATGGAGGGTGTCGGCTTGAATGCCACACGGAATATGATCGGCATACCCGAGCATATACCGCCAAGAATTCCGCCGTGGTTGTTGGTGAGGGTCACGATCTTTCCGTCACGTACTGCGAATTCATCGTTGTTCTCGCTGCCGAAGAGGTCAGCGCAGCCGAAGCCGTTGCCGAACTCGATACCCTTGACCGCAGGTATCGCAAAAACAAGGCGTGAGATGATGTTTTCCAGTCCGTCCATCATCGGAGAGCCGACGCCGGCGGGCATTCCGACTGCTGCGCATTCCACAATGCCGCCTATGCTGTTGAGGTCGCTGCGGGCTGCAAGTATTGCGGTGCGCATTTTCTCCTCGCTGCTCTCGTCAAACACCGGGAAGCTGCGGCTCTTGACAGACTCAAGCTGTTCTGCAGTGACGTTCACCGGGTCGAACGGAGCGTCCTGAATATCTTTCAGGGAGCGGATATGTGCGCCGGTAGTAATTCCACGGCGCTTCAGTATCTGTGCGCAGACTGCTCCCGCAAATACCAGCGGAGCAGTCAGTCTGCCGGAGAAGTGCCCGCCGCCCCTGGGGTCGTTTGCGCCGTTGTAGCGCAGATATCCCGTGAAGTCCGCATGAGCTGGTCTGGCGATGTGGGAGATGTTGCCATAGTCACTGGAGTGCTGGTCGCCGTTGAATATCACCGCAGCCAGCGGAGTTCCGGTGGTCTTTCCCTCATACACGCCGGAAAGAATGTCCGGATTGTCTTTTTCAAGGCGCATTGTGCTGGTGCCATCGGACTTTGCAGCTCTTCTCGCCATGTAAACGCCTATTTCGTCCAGGTCGAGCTCTTCGCCTGCCGGGAGGTCGTCCAGAACAACGCCGATGCCCCTGCCGTGGCTCTCGCCGAAAATTGAAACGGAGATCCCGCCCTTAAACAATGACGACATCGTATTCACCTCCAAGGCTCCTGAAATCCTCAAAGAAAGTGGGGTAGCTCTTTGCAACGCATTCCGCCCCGGTGATAGTCAGTGGGGCGGTGCAGCGCTGGGAAGCCACGGCAAGCGACATTGCGATGCGGTGGTCGTTGAAGCTGGAGCATGTGCCGCCGGTGAGTTCCTTTACGCCCTCTATCTCAAGTTCATCGTTGACTATCCTGACGTCCGCCCCGAGGGAATTCAGCACGGTGGAGATGGACACCAGACGGTCGCTTTCCTTTATGCGGAGCCGCTTGCAGCCACGGATATGAGAAGTCCCCTCGGCGAACGCTGCGAGGACGGTCAGTACCGGAACGAGGTCCGGGATATCTGAAGCGTCGATGTCGAAGCCGGAGTAACTGCCGTTTATCTTTATGCACTTGTCGATTATGTCGAAAACCGCACGGTCGCCCTGAACGCTGTTTATGTTGACGCCGGCGATCTCAATGCTGCTTCCGAGTTCGTTCGCAACGGCGAAGAAAGCAGCCTGGGAGCAGTCGCCCTCTACCGTGAATTTTGTAGGATTGTAGCTTTGGACACCCTTGATGTTGTAGTTCCCGTTGAATTCCAGAGTTTCAATGCCGAAGCTGCGCATGCAGTTGACGGTGATGTCAGCGTAGGGCTTTGACTGTAACGGGGAGGTAAGCTGAATGGTGCTGGCACCCTCGAGCAGCGGCATTGCGAACATCAGACCGGTTATGAACTGCGAGGAGATGTCGCCGGTCACCGGGTAAACACCCGCAGTGAGCCTGCCTTTGATATGGTAGGGGAAAGTCTGTGAGATGAATTCCACGCCGTGCTTCGGGAATTGGTCCAGATAAGGGGTGACGGGACGTGTGGGGAGCTTACCGGAGCCCGTGAACACAGCCTCAACACCGAGGGCAGCGCAGACCGGCATCATGAACCTCAGCGTTGAGCCGCTCTCACGGCAGTTTATCTCAGCGTATTCCGGGGCGTTTTCGATGCCCTTTACGAAGGTGACGCCGTTTTCCGTACGTATCTCAGCACCGAGGGCGGTGAGGGCGTCGGTGGTGGCGTCGATGTCCTCGCATTCCAGCACGCCGGTGATCTCACTCTCGCCCCTGCAGAGCGCAGCGCAGATCAGTGCACGGTGTGAAATGCTCTTTGACGGAGGTATAACGACCCTGCCGGAAAGAGGTCTGGGGGTAATAACTATGTTCATATGTTCACCTCAGCCTTTCAGGAACTTTTCGTATTCTTCTGTGGACATGCTGCAAATCCTGCTTGTGCCGATCTCCGGGCAGATTATTATATTCATGCCGGAGGAAAGACGCTTCTTGTCACCGAGGGAGTTTCTGAAAAGCACGTCCATCGGCGCTTCCGTTGTGAGGGGAAGATGACACTTGGTCAGCAGTGCGTCCAGCTTTGCGGAAACGCCAGGTTCGCACATTCCGCATTTTTCGGCAATATGCGTAAAGGTGCTCATGCCGATAGCTACTGCGTAGCCGTGGGTGATCCCGGTATAATTGTAATATTTTTCGATGGCGTGACCCAGGGTGTGACCGAAGTTCAGCAGCATGCGCTCTCCTTTTTCACGCTCGTCGTTTTCGACCACCTGTGCCTTTATTGAAACGCAGCGGGTGATTATATCCTCAAGATTTTCGTGGATATCATTTTCGGTGAGAATGTCGAAGAGCTCCCTTGACTTTATCATGCCGTACTTAACGACCTCAGCCATGCCGTCTGCAAAGAACTCCGGCGTAAGGCTGGAGAGCGTGTCGGTGTCGCAGAGGACTAGCTGCGGCTGGTAGAAAGCGCCGACAAGGTTTTTTCCGCCTGCGATGTCAACGGCAGTCTTTCCGCCGACTGAGCTGTCGGTCTGGGCGAGAACCGTCGTGGGTACCTGCACGAAGCCAATACCTCTCATATATGTAGCCGCTGCAAAGCCAGTCAGGTCGCCGACCACGCCGCCGCCGAGTGCGATGAGGGCGTCCGAGCGGGTAAACCCGTTGTCCGCAAGGAAGTCGTACAGACCCAGAAGCGTCTTGTGGCACTTGGAAGCCTCACCATGCGGGAACACATATTTCACTGCCGAGAAACCGTGCCCGGCAAGGGACGTCATCATTCGTTCGGAATAAAGAGCGTCAACGTTGTCATCAGTTACCACGCAGACGTGGCGGGAGCTTATAGCTGCGGAGATGTACTCTCCGGCGTTGTCTAGAAGTCCGCTTCCTATTAAAATATCATAGCTGCGGCTTGCGTTTACATGGACATTCTGCATAAAATCCGGTCCTTTCTGAAAATCATATACAATATATTATAACGCATTTCTGCGAAAAAGTCAACTATGCTGTTAAACGTATAGCATAGTTGACCAATAGCAGATAAATGCGGTGATCATTACCAGTGATAAACCATGACCAGACATCACAGAATAATCCGGGGTGATGTATCATGAAGCATTTTTTAGAGGGAATGCTGTGCGGTTTCCTGAACGGATTTTTCGGGAGCGGCGGGGGAGTGGCAGCGGTCCCGATACTGGAGCATGAGCAGCGTGCCAGCGGAAAAAGCCCGGAGGAGTCGGTGCGATGTTCCCATGCGAATTCTGTTGCAGTGATATTCGTGCTGAGCCTGACAGCGGCGGTGTGCTATTATATTAGCGGTGGTATCGACCTTGGCACAGCCTGGAGCTTTATACCCTGGGGAGCCGCAGGAGCGGTTGCGGGAGCATTGTTTCTCAGAAGAATACACGCTGCCTGGCTCCAGCGGGTGTTCGGGGCATTGATATGCGCCGCAGCAATAAGGGGGCTGCTAAGTTGATAAATGCGTTTGTGGGACTTTTGTCCGGAATGATAGCCTCCATGGGCCTGGGCGGAGGGTTTGTTCTGCTGATATGGCTGTCTATGTTCCAGGAAGTCGCCCAGCGTGAAGCCCAGGGGATAAACCTGCTGTTCTTTCTGCCCATTGCGCTTATTTCGGTGATCATGCACCTCCGTGCGGGACTTATCGACAAGAAGCTGGTAATGTCCCTTATACCCGGAGGGGTCCTGGGAACCTTAATTGGTACGCTCGGCGCACAGCTGATCGGGAGCGGGCTGCTCAGTAAGCTGTATGCGCTGTTCCTGCTCGCATTCGGGCTGAGGGAGATATTCCGCAGAGCACCTGTGGATCCCGGTAAAAGCAAATAAAAATCCCGGTATCAGCGAACCGATACCGGGATCTGTGTTATCGTAAGATAAACCAGCGACCGAATTACTTGAGCTCGATCTTAGCGCCAGCCTCTTCGAGCTTAGCCTTGATCTCCTCAGCCTCAGCCTTGGAAACGCCCTCCTTGAGAGCCTTAGGAGCAGACTCAACGAGCTCCTTAGCCTCCTTAAGGCCAAGACCCAGAACGTCCTTAACTACCTTGATAACGCCCATCTTGGAGTCACCGAAGGAAGCGAGAACAACGTCGAACTCAGTCTTCTCTTCAGCAGCAGCAGCGCCAGCGCCAGCAGCGGGAGCAGCAGCAACAGCAGCAGCGGAAACGCCGAACTCTTCCTCAAGTGCCTTAACCAGCTCGTTCAGTTCGAGAACGGAAAGAGCCTTAACTTCTTCGATCATAGCTAAAATCTTCTCAGATGCCATTTTAGTATCCTCCATACATAAATTTTGTCATGCGCTTGTCACGCAATAAGTCTGAATTCGTAATTGCCCGTCATGCGGGGATCCTCACGAACTTTTCCGCAATTAAGCGGACTGCTCTTCGTTCTTCTTTGCGATCTCGTTGAGTGCGATAGCAACTCTCTGGATCGGGGACTGAAGCATGAATACGAGCTGAGAAAGCAGGGTCTCCTTGGACGGCAGCTTAGCGTAAGCCTCTACCTCTTCCTTAGAAATTACCTTGCCATCGAGGAAACCGAGCTTGATAGCGAAAGTGCTGTCGGGAGCCTCGGTCTGCTTGAACAGGAGCTTGGGGGCAATAATGATGTCCTCAGCAGAAAGAGCGATAGCTGTTGTGCCGGAAAGTGCGGGCTCAAGACCCTCGATCCCTGCGATCTCAGCTGCACGCTTTAACAGTGTGTTCTTTACTACGAAGTACTCAACGCCGTTTTCACGAAGATCCTTACGGAGCTTTGTGTCTGCCTCAACGGAGATACCCTTGTAGTCAACGAGAACACCGCCGGCTGCCTTCTTGAGCTTTTCAGCTAAGTCGGATACATAAGCCTGCTTCTGTTCGAGTACGCTTTTACTAGGCATGTAAATTTCACTCCTTTACTAAATTTGCGCTGTTCAGTTCAAGGAGAGCAAGAATAAAAAATCCCCTCTGTCAAGACAGAAGGGAGCAGATTTTGATCTCGATCCCATTCCTCGGCAGGCGGTCAAACCGTTAGAGCCTTGCGGCTGCCTGCTGTCTTTAGAACAGCATAATTATTATATCACGCAAGATCTGTTTTGTCAATAGCTTTTCCAAAAATATTTCAAAATTCTCTTGACTTTTTTGAAAAAACAGACTATTATAAATACAATCGCACACGGAGGAACATAACATGGAGCTATATCTGAAACATTTCAGCGAACTTGATGCTGGGAAGCTATATGCCATCCTTGCAGCACGTAGCGCAGTTTTTGTGGTAGAGCAGAACTGTGCCTACCAGGACATAGAC
>CAKSGA010000049.1 GCA_934454435.1 uncultured Oscillospiraceae bacterium
GAGACCGTCGAAAAATCCCCGTTGGGGCTTTTCCGCCGAGCATCCCTGCTGCATGCACGTCTTGGCGGCATTGCCGCCAACCCGCACACTTGCAGGGATAGAAGTGTTTTTTGCCCCGGGAGACCCGTGGCAAAAAACTTATTACAAAAGCCTGCTTCGCAGGCAAAAGCGACTTTTTCGACAGACTGAACAGACTGCTTCGGCAGTCTGTTTTTTTATACATATTTCGAGGAACTGTGTTATTATCACACAATTTTAGACTTTTGTCCATGGAAAAACTACAATTGCTGTGGTATACTAATAAAAAACGAAAAGAGGTCTTGTTTATGCGTTCATTTGCAAAAGCTGCCAAAAACACCGGACTTATAATATCTGCGCTGATGTGCGCACTGGGTATCCTGCTCATCGCAATTCCCGGATTTTTCAGCGAGGTCATCGGAATAGTCCTGGGCGTTGCAGTTATCGTCTACGGCTGCTCCAAGCTGTTCTCTTATTTCTCCGACGACCCTTTCAGAATAATGCTCCGGGCTGACCTTGCTGCGGGGATTATCCTTATCGCACTGGGTGTGATCTTCCTCACCCACCCGGGAAGCGTCATGGCACTGGTTAGTATTTCCTCAGGTATCTACATGCTGGCGGACGGTGCTTCAAAGATACAGACCGCCTTACAGTCAAAGGCCCTGGGATACAAGAGATGGTGGCTGATCCTTGCCATGGCGATACTCACAGGTATCATGGGCTTCATTCTTATGTTTGACCCCGGCGAGCTGCTCATGACTTTCCTCGGAATTTCCCTGCTCACTGACGGAATACTTAATATCATCTCAATACTGACGATATCCAAGTATTTCAGGAATGTCCGCTCTGACATGAACATCATTGATGTCGATGGTCAGGAAAAGTGATATTTCTGCCGGAAATATAACCCCCCGACTGGCAGCATGTGCTATTATGCCCTTGCTGCCAGTCCTTTTTGTTTCCCGAGTTTTCAGACAGGTGTGAATTATATGCGTTTTATTGGACAAAATATGCATTTTGTCCTTTGTCGTGAAATATAATATATTGTAGAATAGAGGTAAGAATAATTGGGCTGGGAATATGCCGAATTCATTTTTCTGCGTGTTCCTGATATACTCAGGGAAAGGAGAACGTTATGCTCAGGACCCTTGTTTTTACCATATTCGGATATATGTCCGGCGGTCTGCTGTTCGCAAGGTACTTTTCAGACCTGTTCTGCGGCAGAGATGTCACCGCTGACACTCCGGACAAAAATCCCGGGACATACAATGCGTACACCTACGGCGGATTCTGGTGCGGAGCGCTCACACTGATATGCGACCTGCTCAAAGGCTTCCTGCCGGTATTTCTGTTCATAAGGCTCAGCGGAAATGCTCTGGGACTTGTGCTGGTAATGGCAGCTCCGGTACTGGGACACATCTTCCCTGTCTGGCACAAATTCAGCGGTGGAAAGGGTATCGCAGTTTCTTTCGG
Source organism: uncultured Oscillospiraceae bacterium (assembly GCA_934454435.1). Taxonomy (GTDB): domain Bacteria; phylum Bacillota; class Clostridia; order Oscillospirales; family Ruminococcaceae; genus CAG-115. The sequence continues at coordinate 1,492 of CAKSGA010000049.1, forward strand.
CTGTCTGCTGGGACTTACCCCGGACATCAGGCCGGTGCTTATACTTGCACTGACCTACCTGATGTTCTCGTTTGTGTTCAAGGTCAACCCGCACTTCTACCGGCTTATCCTGACCTACTCCGTTGCAATGCTCTTTATAATCCTCATAAGGCCTGGATTTTCAGTCGTTCTCGGCTGCGCAGCGGTATTCTCGGCAGTGCTCCTGAAGATAATCAGCGTCCGTGACACCTATGACAAAATGACGATACGCTCGGCCTGGAAAAGATGATTAATATAATTATAGAGGGCTGCAAATTCATTTGCAGCCCTCTGTTTAATTACTCTGCGCTGGAATCCTCGACAAGGTCGCCGTAAATAACGCCCAGACCGAGAGAGCTCATATAAACTCTGCCGTACTTGTTCATGTCGCCGTAAACGAACTTGCCGTTTCCGGTTCCGCCAAACTGATGATTATCATCGTTGATACGCTTCCAGGTCGCACCCTCGTCCTCGGACCAATAAAGCCCTACCGGGTCCTCGCTGATGGGCTGTCCCCAGATGAACAGCGTGCAGGGGGAATCGTCAGTCTTGCCCTTGCCAACACCCACCATCTGGCAGTTGACGACCGTGTTTATCCTCGTGAATGTCTGACCGTGATCAGTAGAAACCTGAAGTCCCATTGCCGGATAATAGATCTTGCCCTCTGTCCCGGGAACCGCTATCGGTCTGGTGGTGGAGAACACAGACAGCTCATTGTTCGCAGTGAAGGTCTTGCCACGGTCGCTGCTATAATAGAAGGAGCTTCCACTTGCTGCGTAAACGTACTCGGGATTTACCTGGTCAGCGATAAGACGCTGAGTATTCATGCCGCCCTGGCTCTGATTCCAGGTCTTGCCCTGGTCATCGCTCCAGAATACGAAGCCACCGTTAGAGGGAGCCCAGTAGAACGTCTTGCCGTCAGCAGAAACTGCTACTGAACCGCCGTTTGCAGGTCCTGTGCCAAGGGGGGACTTCTTCGCCTGGCTCCATGTTTCGCCACGGTCCTCGGTGTACCAGAAGCCGTTATTGCTGCTGTCGCCGCCGCACTTAACCCATACGTCAGTGTTGTTTGCTGCGACTGCTATGCCGGTCATGGAACCCGCTGTGCTGCTGTGTACCTTTCCGTAGGTCTCAGCGTCCGGCTGGGAGAAGCCGTCATAGTCCGCCGTTGCGGTAACAAGCTCGCCGCCGGGGATGCTAACCAGCTCATACGGAACAGTTTCCTCAACACCCTTTGCGAAGAAGTAGAACTCCGGAGCAGCGTCCCAGATATTGTCGCATGCATAGATACCGTTACCGGAAACTACCATGATCCTGTCAGTGTTGTTCGGGTCTATCGCCATGGAACTGCACCAGTGCATGGACGTGGTGGACAGCCAGTCAACGCCGTTTGCATTGAAAGTCATGGTGTCGTTCAGCAGGGTCCAGTTCTGACCGCCGTCTGTGGTCACATAGAACTCATCGCCGAATGCCCCGGTAGGCTGGGGAACGTAGATGTTCTCGGTGCAGGCTGCCATTCTGTCCGGATCGTTCGGGTCGATGACCACATCGCCGTATGCCTGCTTCTTGGGAGTGATATCGGTGAATGTATCGTCAGCCATGTTCAGCATGCGGATACCGCCGGAGGAACGGTTGTTGTTCCAGGGACCCTCAGCGTCTGCATATGTGATGATTATCTTGCCATCGCCGTTGTACTTCATGCGCTGGACCATAAGTCCCTTGGGAGCGTCCTCAACGGGAGCCCAGGTCATGCCGGCGTCAGTGGACTTGTAGATATTGTAGTCGCCCTTGCGGGAAATGGCTGCATAGATGGTCGAGCAGCTGCTGTCATCGCCGGAGTTCGGGTCGATGATAATGCTGCATATACCGTTCATGTTGTCAGTAGTTGTTTCTGTACCAAGATCAAGTATGGTGTAGGTCTGGCCGCCGTCCGTGGACTTTATCATGCCGCCGGTGCTCATGAAGCCGGCGTATACGATATCGCTGTTCTTGGGGTCTACCGCAAGGCGCTCACCGTTGCCTCTGCCCATGCCGTTGCCGTCTACCCTGAAATCTGGAAGCTCCGTGCGCCTGAATGTGGTGCCGTAATCGTCAGAAACGAACAGCGCAGTCCTGCCGCCGCTGAGATAGCTGGTGCCGGCAAGCATGTACACCCTGTTAGGGTCCTTTTCGCCGAATGCCAGCGCTGCGATACCAAGGAATCCCTGGTCGTCCTCGCTGATACCATATGAAATGGACTCCCACAGCTGAGTTTCGTTATTGTAGCGGTATGCTCCGCCAACGTCAGTTCTGGCATAATACAGCCCCTCCTGACTTGTAGCGAATACGCCGGAAACAAATCCGCCGCCGCCCATTGCCACCTGACCGAACTCCCAGCCGTTTACCGACTGTCTGGTGTTCACCGGAAGCTGGCTTACGACTTCCTCACCGCCTGCTTCACTGGTAGAGCCGCCTACCGTATCAGAGCCCTGGTCAGACCCCTTACAGCTCGTCAGGCTTATCGCTGCCGCAGCTGCAAGAATTATGCTTAGTAGTTTTCTGTGCTTCATTATTTGCTCCTCTTTGTTTTAATAGGTTTACCCATGTAATGGATTACATAAAAGATTATACAACATTTCTTCAGAAATTGCAATAGTATTTTGCAAATTTCACAAAAACTATTCCGTAATAGTCCGGCAGAGCTCTGCTATGCTCTCCGGGGTGGAGAAGCTTCCCGGCGGGCAGCGGGTCGGCTGGACCTCGCAGCCCAGGTCCTCCAGGGCGTTCAGCAGCTCTATGAATGCCAGGGAGTCCAGCAGACCGCTGTCAAGAAGCTCCGTATCCGGCTTTATCGGCTCATCGTGCTCGCAGAATTCCTCCAGCAGACCTATCACCTGTTCAACTGTAATTTCCATACTAACTCTCCTGTACCAGTGAAACGCTGAATAAAACAAGATCGACACGTTCAAATGCGGCGCAGCTTGAAGCTCCCGCTGACCGGCAGGCTTTCCACAAGCGTTATCCTCCCCGGCAGCATGTACGCCGGAACAAGCTCCGCAAGACGGCTGCGTATCTCCCCGGCGGAAATACCCACGGCGACCGCCTGCGCCGTTATCCTGCCGCCCCGGGGCGAAACGCTCACAAGTGCCTGCTTCACGCCGGGTATCTTCAGCATGTTGTTCTCAATGTCCTCCGGCTCGATACGGTAGCCCATTATTTTAAGCTGCCTGTCCAATCTCCCGCCGAACCACAGCATTCCGTCCCTTATCTCCCCGGCGTCCCCGGTGCGGAAGCACCTCTCGCCACAGAACTCCCCGAACCCTCCGGAGCTGCCCCCCGTGTACCCCGCAACGCTCCCTCCGGTTATGACTATCTCGCCGCCGTCAACGTGGATCTCCCCCGCCGTATGCCGCAGGTCGCCTACCGGCAGGACATCCCTCTCAGCCATCTCCGGAGTCACCTCCACGGCGGTGACTGCGCAGCAACACTCGGTGGGCCCGTAGGCGTTCAGTATACGCACCCCGGGGAACCGCCTGAACAGCTTCGCTGCGGTAACGGGCTTCAGCACCTCGCCGCAGAAGAACATCACTTTCAGCCCCGGCATAAGCTCCCGGCGGAATGCGCTGTCGCACATGCACAGCTCCGCAAACGCCGGGGTGAACACTGAGAGCTCTGCGCCGCTCTCACCCATTCTGCGGAACATGCTGCTGAAATCTCCGCACAGCTCCCGCTCTATGACCGTGAGCGCTGCGTTCTCCCGCAGGGAGTACCACAGGTCCGCCACTGAAAGGTCGAACGAAAACATAGCCTGGTTCAGCACGGAATGCGGCTTAACATCCGCTATCGCAGGAATGCTGACAAACCACTCCAGGAAGCTGCGGAGGTTCCCACGGCTGACCTCTATCCCCTTGGGAACGCCGGTGGTTCCGGAAGTGTATATTCTGTACGCCGGTGCGGCGAGGTCCTCGGGAAGTGCCTGAACGGCGCCGGAAACGGCAATAAGCTCCCTCAGGTCCGTCCAGCCGGACTCCCCGGGAAGCTCTTCGCTGTCATAGAATATCTCGTCTGCGTCCGCTGTTACCTGCGCCCTGCGGAGAGCAGGCAGCTCCTCATCCACCGGAACGAAGCAGACGTGTGAGAGGCCGCACGCCCTCACCGCCGCATACACCAGGGGAGATTTGCCTGAAATGACCGCAGCGTATCTCACTCCCCTGCGCTGAAAATACGCTGCGATACGCCCTGAGTAGTCAGACAGCTGCTCCGGCGTAAGGGAGCCGCTGCCGCTCTGATAGATCGTCATGTAAGTTTCCTCAGACCCGGGGTGATTATCTGGTCCCGGGGTATCAGTGAGTAGTCGTACATCACCTTGGAGTGGTTGTCAAGGACAAGCTCCCGGCGCAGCACGTGCCGCTCCCGGTCAAGGGTCAGACGGTAGACCTTGCTGACACGGTAGAAAACGCCGTCCTCCTCGATGTAGCCCTGGTTCTCTTCGGTTATGCGGTATATGTAGGGGAACGCCTTTTCTGCCCGGAGCTCCCCGCACAGTTCGTTTTCGTCCACCCAGACAAGAAGCTGCACGGGACGGTCAGTGGTGTTCTTGAAGCGGTAGTCCACATTCTTGTAGAACACGCTGGTGCCCGTGCCGAACGGGACCCGCCGCCCGGAGTCCGGGAACAGTGCATCAGAATGATGTACCAGCTCCGTCACAGTAAGGGGGCTGTTCAGTACGAGCCAGTGTATCAGGTTCGCAAGCTGGCACAGCCCGCCGCCGATACCCTTTCCGAGCTTCCCGGCACTGATCACCAGACCCTCACGGTAGCCCTGCTTCTCGCCGGGTTCGCCTACCATTCGCCAGAAAGAAAAGGTTTCGCCGGGCTGTATGACCACGCCGTTTATCTTTGCGCAGGCAAGACGCAGATTGGTCGCCTTGTTTCGCTGGAGCTCCATGTCAACGCCCTCGAGCCTGCGAAGTATCGACGACGTGTGGCTCTTGACTATGACAGAAAACGGCAGCGTGTTTATCTCCTGTGCGAATTTCTCCCCGCTGAACCTGTCATGCATATCACGCAGAAAATATTCCTTGCGCAGGGATATTCTGTAACAGGTGGGCGAGAGCTCGCAGAACAGCTTCCTTTTTTTCATATAAACACAACCTTCCTATATCATTATAACACCTGTCGCTTTATTTTGCAACAGGGAACCTCTAAAAACCGGTGTGAAAAGCAAAAATGGGCAGGGTGTGCCAGCTTCTAGGAAAGCCGACGAAGTAAGGCTGTATGCCTTACGAGGAGGTTTGACGACGAAGATGGTGCGCACTGCACATTTTCGCTCACATGAGGTTTTTAGAGGTGACCAACAGTAAATGTGACTCTTTGAATATTTAGACAGGAAACCAACAAAAAATGTTACATAATTCCCGAAAACCCCTTGAAAAAACCAAATCGATATGATATAATCCCCATGCGGAACACCGCATAGCATATTTCACAGGAGGAATGACATGAACAACAGCGAAAAGCGCCCGGCATGGCTCGACAATGCCGTTTTCTACGAGATCTATCCCCAGAGCTTCAACGACACCAACTCCGATGGTATCGGCGACCTCAACGGTATTATCGGGAAGCTTGACTATATAAAGGATCTCGGCTGCACTGCCATCTGGATAAACCCCTGCTTCAAATCCCCGTTCGGGGACGCAGGCTACGATGTGGAGGACTACTACACCATCGCCCCAAGATACGGCACCAACGAGGATATGATAAGGCTCTTCGGCGAGGCTCACCGCCGGGACATGCACGTTATCCTCGACCTTGTACCTGGTCACACGGCAGTTACCCATGAGTGGTTCCGGCAGTCCATGAAAGCGGAGCGAAACGAGTACACCGACCGCTACATCTGGACGGACTCCATCTGGGAAGAACCCCAGGGAATGGGCTGCATACGTGGTATCTCCGACCGTGACGGCTCCTGCGCCGTGAACTTTTTCTCCCACCAGCCGGCGCTGAACTACGGCTTCTACAGGACCGACCGTGACTGGCAGCAGCCCATGGACGCCCCCGGTCCCATGGCGACCCGTAAAGCTCTCAGGGACATCATGCGCTTCTGGCTCTCCGCAGGCTGCGACGGGTTCCGGGTGGACATGGCGGGCTCCCTTGTAAAGCATGACGAAAACGGAAAGGGAACCATCGCACTCTGGCAGGATATCCGCAGCTTCCTTGACCGGGAATTCCCCTGCGCCGCCATGGTAAGCGAATGGGGCGAGCCGGACAAGTCCCTCATAGGCGGCTTCCACATGGACTTCCTGCTGCACTTCGGCCCCTCGCACTACAACGACCTCTTCCGCTGCGCCGAACCGTATTTCAGCAAACGTGGCAAGGGCTCCGCAAAGGATTTCATCGCAGCCTATAAGGCAAATTACCTCAGGACCAACGGAAAGGGGCTCATCTGTATCCCCTCCGGCAACCATGATATGGACAGGCTCGCCCGAAGCCTGGATACGGATGAGCTCCGGGTGGCGTTCGCTTTCCTGCTTTCCATGCCCGGCGCTCCGTTCATCTATTACGGCGATGAGATAGGCATGCGCTATGTCGAAGGGCTGACCTCCGTCGAGGGCGGCTACGGCAGGACCGGCTCCCGCTCACCCATGCAGTGGGACAAGAGCCTTAACGCCGGGTTCTCCTCCGCACGCCCCGACATGCTGTATATCCCCCAGGACAGCTCCCCCGACCGCCCGGACGCTGCGAGCCAGTCCGCTGATGAAACTTCCCTGCGCAGCGAGGTGAAGCGCCTTATCGCATTCAGAATGGCTCACCCGGCGCTCCAGAGCAACGGCAGCATTGAATTCCTCTCGGACGGCTATCCTATGGTTTACAGGAGAAGCGCCGGGGGACAGTCCATCGCCGTTATCATCAATCCGTCTGCGGAAAGCGCTGTAGTTCCTGGTATCACAGGGAAGATACTGTATACTGTCGGCAGCGCTGAGATCAGCGGAAACAGCACATTGGTCGGCGGCTGCACCGCTGCTTTTGTAGAGCTGTGACGTTTTCGTGACCGGGTAATGAAAGTCCCGGGCTGACACATATCACAGTTCAATTAAATTGACAAAACATGGTCGTGGTGATATCATGTATTCAGAAGCGGACAGAACTCCGCCGCACAAAGGAGAAAAACCATGACCATCACACTTGACGCAGGCAATCTCAACACCGCAGCCGGTGCAAAGCTCACCGGAACAGACTCCGTAAAGCAGGCACAGCAGACCGAAGCCTCCGCCGCCGACTAGACCCAGACCGTGCAGACCCGCAAGTTCGACACCGTTGAACTCAGCGACGAGGCTCAGCAGTACCTCAGCACGGAAAACACCACGGAGGAACAGCAGAACACGGAGGTTTCTTCCATGCTCTCTTCTTCCACCGAAGAGATGAGCTCCAGCGAGCTCTACAGCTACACTGACGACCAGCTCAGCGAGCTTCTTTCAAAGGGCGAGATAACCCAGCTCCAGTACAACACTGAGATGGCAAAGCGCAGCTCCGGCGATTGAACATAATATCAAAGCGGCAGCGTGACCAGGACGGGAACGCTGCCGTTTTTGTCTGCCACCTCCGCAGAATTATGAAAGTTCTGTGAAAATTTGCTCTGACCTCTTGACTTGGAGCATACTCCAGGTGATAAAATACTATCATAAAATAAACCGGAGTTCCCGGAAAACGGAGGAAAGACAAATGTATCTTGAAAAAATCAATTCCCCTGCGGACGTAAAAAAGCTGACATCAGTCGAAATGAGAGACCTCGCCGGCGAAATGCGCACAGCGCTCATCAGGAAGCTAAGTATCCACGGCGGTCACTGCGGCCCCAACCTTGGCATGGCGGAGGCGATAATCGCACTCCACTATGTGTTCGACTCGCCTAAGGACAAGATCGTATTTGATGTGTCCCACCAGAGCTACTGCCACAAGATGCTCACCGGCAGAAAGGACGCTTTCCTTGACGAAGCGAAGTACGACGACGTCACCGGCTACTCCAGCCAGCAGGAAAGCCCTCACGATTTCTTCACCATCGGCCACACCTCCACCTCCGTCAGCCTTGCCTGCGGACTTGCAAAGGGACGTGACCTCACCGGAGGAAAGGGCAACATCATCGCAGTTATCGGCGACGGCTCCCTCTCCGGCGGCGAAGCGCTGGAGGGTCTGGATTTCGCTCACGAGCTCGGCAGCAACCTTATAATCGTTGTGAACGACAACGGCATGTCCATCGCAGAGAACCACGGCGGTCTTTACGAGAACCTCCGCCTGCTGCGGGAAACGGACGGCAGGGCTGAATGCAACCTGTTCCGTGCGATGGGTCTTGACTATGTATTCGTAGGCGACGGCAACGATGTTGACCAGCTTATCGCAGCGTTCAGCGGCGTAAAGGACTGCACAAAGCCCGTGGTAGTCCACATGGTGACCGAAAAGGGACGTGGCTATGCCCCCGCCGTAGCCGACAAGGAGAGCTGGCACTGGCACATGCCCTTTGATATCGAGAGCGGCAAGGTGAAGTTCCAGGGCGGCGGCGAGGACTACAGCGACCTCACCGCAAAGTACCTCATGGCAAAGATGGACAAGGATCCCGCAGTCTGCGCCATCACTTCCGGTACTCCTACGGTGCTTGGATTTACCAGGGACCGCCGTGAGAAGTACAAGGGACAGTTCATTGATGTCGGAATTGCCGAGGAGCACGCAGTGGCTCTTGCTTCCGGTATCTCTGCAAACGGCGGAAAGCCGGTTTACGGAGTCTACAGCAGCTTTATCCAGCGCACCTACGACCAGCTCCAGCAGGATCTCTGCATTAACAACAACCCCGTAACGATACTGACCTATGCGGCTTCCGTCTGGGGCATGAACGATGTTACGCACCTGGGAATTTTCGATATCCCTATGATGTCGAACATTCCGAACCTTGTATACCTCGCTCCCACGACATATGAGCAGTTCACCGCAATGCTTGACTGGAGCACTGAACAGCGTGAGCACCCGGTGGCTATCCGTGTTCCCGGCGCTGTGATCCACGGCGAAAAGCCCACAAAGGACTACGGCATGCTGAATAAGTACGAGGTCGCACAGAAGGGAAGCGGCGTTGCAATCATTGCAGCAGGAACGTTCTTCGGTCTTGGCATGCAGGCAGCGGAGCTCATCGAGAAGCGCACCGGCGTTAAGCCCACGGTGATCGACCCGGTTTACCTCACCGGCATCGACAACGAGCTGCTGGGCTCCCTCAGCGCTTCCCACAAGGCAGTTATCACGCTGGAGGACGGTATCCTGGACGGCGGCTTCGGCGAGAAGATCGCACGGTTCTACGGGACCTCTGAAACTAAGGTCGTGAACATCGGTCTTAAAAAGGAGTTCCTCGACCGCTATGACCCGAATGATGTCCTCAGAGAAAACGGACTTACACCGGAACAGATCGCTGACACCGCTGAGAAGCTCATGAAATAAGGAATGCCCGGAGCGAAAACTCCGGGCATTTTATTATCTGCGGGAGGGGCAAGCCCCTGCGTTTTGTTGAACTGTCACTCGTTCTCCGCAATGTATTTCTCTATGACCGCTATGAATTCCCTGCCGTAACGCTCAGCCTTGCGGCTGCCAACGCCGGAGATATTCAGGAACTCATGCAGATCCCTGGGCTTCTTTACGCTCATCTCACGCAGCGAGGCGTCCGTGAACACCACATATGCGGGCACGCCGAGCAGCGCTGCTTCCTTTTTGCGGAGCTCCTTGAGCCGCTTCATAAGCCCGGTATCCTCCTGGGCTTCCGCACTGCTGAATGTCACCGCCGCACGTGCTGAAGCCGCACGCTTCGGGCGCTTCATCAGCAGGGTCCTGCGGGACTTCACCAGCTCGTCCGCCGCCGGAGTCAGCTCCAGGGTGTGGTACTCTTCATTTACTGCAATGTACCCCTGCTGCTCGAGATGGTCTATGAGCTCCCGGACATATACCTGGGTGTAGTCATTCATTATGCCGTAGGTCGAGAGGGTGTCGTAGCCGTTCTCCCTTATCTTCTCGCCCTCGCCGCCGCACAGGATCCCGGAGATGAGCACCTTTCCGCCGCTCCTGCCCCGCTGCTTCAGGCGGAATATGCAGGACAGCACCTTCTGCGCTTCCACGGTTATGTCGATGGTGTCCATTTCGGCGTCACAGTTGCCGCAGTGCCCGCACACCGGCCGGGAATTCTCACCGAAATAGCTCAGTATGAAATGCCGCAGGCACTTTGTGGTCGTGGAATAAAACGTCATCTGCTTCAGGCGCTCACGGTCACGGCGGCGCATTTCCTCCTGCTCCTCCGGGTCAAGCTCCGAGTCCTCGTGACCATGGTCGATAAGGAACTCCGCCGTGTGAACGTCACCCTTGCTGTACAGCAGAATGCACCTCGCCGGGCTTCCGTCACGGCCCGCACGGCCTGCCTCCTGGTAATAGCTCTCCAGGTCCTTAGGCATGTTATAGTGGACCACCAGCGACACGTCCGACTTGTCTATTCCCATTCCGAAAGCGTTGGTTGCGACCATCACGCTGCACCGGTCGTAGATGAAATCCTCCTGTGCTTCCCGGCGCTCCTCGTCCGGCAGACCCGCATGATAGCAGCGGGCGTTCACGCCGTTCAGCTTCAGGAATGCTCCCACCGCTTCAACGTTCTTACGGGTGGAGCAGTACACGATACCGCTCCTGCCGTTCAGCTCCCGTACTATGCTGAGCAGCACGGCGTCCTTGTGCCTCTGCTCGGTGGGTCTGACCTCGAAGTACAGGTTTGCCCGGTCAAAGCCCGTGGTGACTGCGAACGGGTCGCTGAGCCCCAGTATCCTGACGATATCCCGCTTTACAACGTCCGTTGCGGTAGCTGTGAACGCTGCGAGCACCGGGCGCTCCGGCAGAGCCTGTATGAACTCCGTTATCTTCAGGTAGCTCGGGCGGAAGTCCTGCCCCCAGTGTGAAACGCAGTGCGCCTCGTCCACGGCGACCAGCGGTATCGTGAGCCCCCTGCAGGTGTTCAGGAAACCGTCAGCAGTCAGGCGCTCCGGCGCAACGTACAGTATGCTGAACTTCCCGGCGGCTGCGTCGTCCAGCACCCGGAACATCTCCCACTGGGAAAGCGAGCTGTTTATGTACGCCGCATTCACACCGGACTGCTGAAGGCTCTCCACCTGGTCTTTCATAAGCGAAATGAGCGGGGAGATAACTATGGTGGTCCCTCCCATCATCAGAGCCGGTATCTGATAGCACATGGATTTCCCGGCACCGGTGGGCATAACCCCCAGGCAGTCCTTTCCCGCAAGGATATGGTCTATGACCTCCCCCTGACCGGGTCTGAACTCGCTGTGCCCGAAATACTGCTTTAGGATCTCCGTCTTTTCCATCGTTACCTCTCAAAGAAACGGGGCTGCAAAAACAGCCCCCAAAATATATCAGTTTCCGCATTCAATGCTTATCTCATTGAACTTTCCGAGAATGTCGTCAACGACAAGCTCTTTTTTCTCCTCGCCGTCGATATCCATAACGGCCTTGCCGCCGTGCATCATTACCAGTCTGGAACCATACTCCACAGCGAAGCGCAGGTTGTGCGTCACCATCAGAGTAGTAATGTTCTTCTCCTTTACCACCTTGTCGGTTATCTTCATGAGCGTTTCGGAGGATTTGGGGTCCAGGGCCGCTGTGTGCTCGTCAAGTATCAGCAGGTCGATGTCCGTCATTGTGGCGATTATCAGCGCCAGCGCCTGACGCTGTCCGCCGGAGAGCGAACCCGCAAGCACGCCCATTCGGTTCTCAAAACCCATTCCGCAGCTGCTCAGGAGCTGCTTGTAGTACTCTTCACGGCTCTTGTTCACCGCCGGGGAAAGTCCGAAGGAATGGTTCTTATTGTCGGCGAGCGCCATGTTTTCAAGTATAGTCAGACTGCCGCAGGTACCCATCTTCGGATCCTGGAGGACACGCCCGATGCGCCTTGCACGCTGGAACTCCTTGGTCATTACGATGTTCTGCCCGTTGAATACCACCGAGCCGGAGTCGGGTTCCAGACCGCCGCACACGATGTTCAGCATGGTGGTCTTGCCGCTTCCGTTGGAGCCTACGACAGAGATGAAGTCGCCGTCCCTGACGTCAAGGCTGAAATTATCGAACAGCTGGTTCTCGTCCACGGTGCCACGGTTGAATATCTTGGTGATGTTCCTGAGTGAGAGCCTGGACTGGGAGTCCACGCTGACAGGCTTTCTGCCGAATGCGGAGAACAGCTTCCTGAGCTCCCCGCCGCCGAGCACCAGTGCAATGAGGAATATCAGCGCTTTCATCAGGTTGTTGTAGTCTGTGGGAAGTCCCACGGAAAGGACGATCTGGTAAGCCGCCTTGTAAACCAGGCTGCCGAGGATCACCATCGTGGTGCCTTTCATGAACTTCACACGCTTGAACAGGCTCAGACCAATAATAACGGAAGCCAGTCCGAGAACTACCATGCCGACGCCCATCTGCTGGTCAGCGGAGCCCTTGTTCTGTGCAATAACGGAGCCTGCGAGAGCCGCAAATCCGTTGCCCAGAGCCAGTCCGAAGATCTTTATGAGCCCCGGGTCCTTGCCGAGCATAACGGTGTACTTGTCGTTGGCGCCGGTGGCACGCAGCAGCAGACCATGCTTAGTCTTGAGGTAGAGGTCGAGCAGGAGCTTGCAAACGACCACGATGACCAGTGAGATGACCGCAGTCCTGATATAAAATCCGCCCACGCTCTTGGGAATAAACCCGGCAACGCCGGAATTGAATATCGTGTTCTTTGTGAAGAATGAAGCGACCGCCATTCCGTCCGTACCGGCTTTAAGAATAACGAGATTCACTGAAAGCATTGCGGTATACATAATGATACCGCAGAGCAGCGGAGTAATGCGGAGCTTGACATGCATGATACCTGTGAGGACTCCCGCCGCCATACCGGATGCAAAGGATATCACAAGACAGAGCCATGGATCAACGCCCTGGATTATCAGCACGCCGCTGAGCACAGCGCCCAGCGGGAACGTGCCGTCTACCGACAGATCCGGGAAATCCAGTATGCTGTAAGTGATGTACATTCCCATGGCGAGGAGCGCATACATAAGCCCCTCGTTGAGAATATCAAGCAGAATGTTGATAACCAGTGTCATTTCTTTCCCTTTCTGAACTGCCGGTGAAATTAGTTTTAAGCTGCTTCAGCTTCGGAGTTGGTAGTTACCATCTCAGCGTCTGCGTACTTTTCGGGTACGGAGAAGCCGAACTTATCCATTACCTCGGTGTTGATAACAGGAGTACCGTCGGAGATCGTACCTACAGCCATGGTCTTGGGGTCAGTGCCGTTGAGGACCTCAACACCCATTCTTGCTGTTTCCTTGCCAAGAGCGACATAGTCGATGCTGATGGAAGCCAGGCAGCCGTTCTTTACCTGCTCGACCTCGGAGCCGTATACGGGGATATTAGCTGCGTCAGCCTTTTCAAGAACCACGGAGAGGTTGTTTACAACATTGTTATCAGTGAAGTTGTTGATGCAGTCTACCTGGGAAGCCAGAGTAGTAGCTGCCTGGGGGATATCAGCAGCGCTGTTCACGCCGGAAGCAACTACCTCGATGCCCTTGCCCTCACATACGGTCTGGAAGGACTTGAGCTGGGACAGGGAGTTAGCCTCGGTGTTTGTGTAAAGCACACCGATCTTCTTTACGTCCGGCTGAATGGACTGGATAAGCTCTACCTGAGCGGAGAAATCCAGGATATCGGAGGTGCCGTTGCAGTTCTCGTTGCCTGCGTCAAGGCTTGTGGTCAGGCCGGCGGCGACAGGGTCGGAAACTGCGCAGAAGATTACCGGGATATCAGACTTGCTTGCTGCGGAATATGCAGCCAGTGCAGCCGGAGTAGCGATAGCGTAGATCATATCGTAGCCCTTGGATACGAAGTTTGCAGAGATGGAGTCGCAGGAAGCGCCGTCAGCCTGTGCATTCTGGAGGTCGATAACAACTCCGTCCTCGCCGTAGGCCTCTACCAAACCCTGTCTGATGCCCTCGTAGCAGTTATCAAGGGAGGGGTGAGCAGCATACTGGATAACGCCGATCTTCACTGCCTCTCCGGAGGAAGCGTCATTCTCAGCAGGTGTGCCGGAAGCCTCGCCGGTGGCTGCGGAACCGGAAGCGCTGCTGGAATCAGCGGAAGAACCGCCGTTGCTGGAGCAGCCGGTAAGTGCCAGCGTCAGCGCCATTGCAGCGCCAAGAAACTTTGCAAAACGTATCTTTTTCATAATGAGTCTCCTTTTGTCCTGTGGGTATCGGAAAATAAAAAAACCCGCCCCATAACATGGGACAGGATTACCTGCGATACCACCCAAATTCGCCCTTTCGGACGCTCTCGCCTGCGCACTGCCTTTCGGCAAAACGCTCCTGCTGTAACGTGCAGCCACGTCGCCCCTACTCCGGAATCCTAACCCGCAGCGATACGCCTTTTATTGACATACCCGGAAAAATCAGCGCCGTTTCAGTTTGCCCTCGCAGGTCCATTCAGGAAAACATACGCACCGTGCTCACACCAAATGCACGGCTCTCTGAAGCGCATCGGCAGACCCTACTACTCCTGCTCAACGGTTTAAGTGCTTTTTATGTACATTGTTATTCTACCACACATTTTCCATTTTGTCAAGAGGTATTCACAACATTTTTATGAAAAGGTACAAAATCTGAAAAAGCCCTTGACAAACGGGCAGAAGTATGTTACCATAAAAACATTGAGGGAGTAGTCGGCTGGGCGACCAGCGATATGTCAACATACTGATCCTGGATCTGGCATATCTTGATTGACGAGACTCACATAACATCAAAGCCGGGTACGGCGGAAGTGTATGTGCTCTCTCATTCTATACGGATAAGGGCGGGCACGTATGCCTGCTTTTTTTATTCCCGGCAGAAAAGGACGGAAAAAATATGGGTATCGTTGAACTGCTTCTTCTGGCTGTCGGGCTTTCCATGGACGCCTTTGCGGTGTCTGTCTGTAAGGGGCTTGCGATGGGCAGGAGCACGCCGAAACACGCACTGATATGTGGTGCATGGTTCGGAGGGTTCCAGGCGCTCATGCCGATGACAGGTTATCTGCTGGGCTCCACGTTCGAGAGCTTCGTGGCTGCGGTGTCCGGCTGGATAGCGTTCGGGCTTCTTGTGCTGATAGGCGGAAACATGCTGCGTGAGGCTCTCTCAAAGGAAGAGGAAAAGGAGACTGACCGCCTGGACGTCAGGACGATGTTCCTGCTGGCGGTCGCCACCAGCATTGACGCCCTCGCAGTGGGCATAACCTTTGCGTGCGTCCCGGTGCAGCTTTTTGAGGGACCTCAGCTTCTGAACACGGTCTGTTCCGTGCTGATAATCGGCATGACCACGTTCATCATCTCCTGCGCCGGGGTCAGGATAGGCGGCGTGTTCGGCACCAAATACAAGACCGGCGCCGAGATCACCGGCGGCATTATTCTCATACTTATCGGCGTGAAGATCCTGCTGGAGCAGATAGGGGTACTGTGATAATTTGAAAAGGGCTGCATGAATGCAGCCCCCAGACTGTCGAAAAAGTCATTACGGTAAAAAATTTGAAAGAAACTGTGGGGGAAAACTCTAGAGCGATACCCAAAGCGCACACTAATCGACTTTCCCAATAAATC
>CAKSGA010000050.1 GCA_934454435.1 uncultured Oscillospiraceae bacterium
GAACAAGGTACTTAGAAAAAGGCTCCTGCGAGAGCTGAAATCGAATTTTGCACGATACGCCGCACTGGTACTGCTTATCGTGTTTGGAATGTATGTTATCGTTGCGGTGGTTTCCAGCGCAGATACCATCATATCAAGGTCGGACGAACACGGCGAAATGAACAGGGTGGAGGACGGCCAGTTCGGAGTTTTTATCCCCCTCACAGACGAGCAGGAAAAGCAGATAACCGACATGGGCGTCACGCTTGAAAGGCACTTCAGCATTGACGTCTTTGCCGGGGACGGCTCAAAGCTCCGTGTTTTTAAGAACAGGAGCGATATCGACCTTGTGGAGCTCGACAGCGGCAGATATGCGGAAGCAATGAACGAAGCGGTCGCTGAAAAACGCTACTGTGAGGAGCATTCCCTGGCGGTCGGCGACAGACTTACAGCCGGGGGTATCGAATTTGAGATCGTTGGCATAGGCACAACTCCCGACTATGACGCTCCGGTTGACAAGTTCTCGGATACGGCGGTTTCAAGCATCGGATTCGGGCTTCTGTTTGTTTCCGATGAACAGTACGACTATATCAGAAACGATACCTCGCAGCAGGCGGAGGATCTTTGCTATGCATATCTTCTGAACGGCAAAGCGACTGACGAGGAACTCAAGGAAACTATAAAGGATTTTGAGTTCAACTACAAGGACGTTACCGATAAATACTATCTTGAAACGGTCGGGGAAGCCCTGCAGCAGCGTGACGATCTCCGTAACGGCATAAATGAGCTTTATGACGGTTCGCAGGAGCTAAAGGACGGCATGAAGGATCTTTCGGACGGAGCAGACAAGCTCCACAGCGGGCTTGGTGAGCTTTACGATGGTTCGGTGAAGCTTACAGACGGAATAGACGAGCTTTCCGGCGGTGCGGGCGAATTATCGGACGGTATGAAAACGCTTGACGATTCCGGAGAGATGATCTCGGGCGGTGCTTCCGAAATACTGGATGCGCTTCTTGCCCAGGCGTCGCAGAGCCTTGCCGCAATGGGGCAGAGTATCGAGCTCACTGCCGATAATTACGGTGAAACTCTGGATATGCTGATCGGTATGACGCAGAGCGCAGAGCTTACACAGCTTAAATCTTCGCTTGACAGCATAAAGTCCTATGCAGACGGCACAAAGACTTACACGAACGGCGTTCGCACGGCGGCTGACGGAGCAGCTGCTCTTTCGACCGGGGCAAATGATGTTCTGGACGGCGCTGAGAAGCTTTCCGGCGGCATGAAGGATGCGCTTGACGGCTCGAAGGAACTGGCGGACGGCGCAAATGACGCTTATGATGGCGCTACTGAGCTGGCAGACGGAATTTCTGAGCTTAAAACGGAAACCGACAAGCTGCTGGACGAGGTTTTCGATGTTGACCTCGACAACCTTACGATGTTTGTAAAGAGGGCGGAGAATGTCCGTATCGCCAGTGCAAAGGGCGATGTGATAATGAACAGGCTTGCGGGACTTGGCGTGGGCGTTATACTTATGATGCTTCTCGCTTATGTTATCTCGGTTTTCGTGATTCATCAGATACAGCGTGAAAGCAGCGTTATCGGGGCTCTCTACGCCCTTGGAGCAAAGAAAAGGGATCTTATTGCGCATTACATAACCCTGCCGACCATCGTTGCATTCGTAGGCGGAATAATCGGTATGCTTATCGGTTTTTCACCTGTGGGTCTGAATTACCAGATGCTCGATACATATGCGTATTTCTCGCTCCCCGAATTTGCACCTGTTTATCCGGTGTATCTTATAATATACAGCGTTGTAATGCCGCCTGTTATCTCAATGATAGTGAACACGCTCGTCATCAATAAGCGCCTTTCGCAGACTGCGCTTTCACTTATCCGCAACGAACAGAAAACAGCACGTTACAGCAGCGTCAGGATCAGGAGCAAGAACTTTATCCGCAGATTCCAGATAAGGCAGATGCTCCGGGAGATGCGTACGGGGATAACCGTTCTTCTGAGTATGCTGTTTTCGCTGCTTGTTCTTATGCTCGGTGTTGACTGCTATTACCTCTGCGAAAACGTAAGGATAGATACTATCCGGGACACAAAATATGAATACATGTATACGCTGAAATACCCTGAATCCACAGTCCCCGAAGGAGGAGAAGCCTGCTTTGCAAAAACGCTTTCAAAGGAACAGCTGGGATATAATCTGGACGTAACTGTAATGGGTATCGACAGCGACAACAAATACTACAATGCTGAAACCCACAGGGGCAAGAGCCTTATCACAGCTAGCAAATCAGTGGTTGAACGCTACGGAGTAACGGCCGGGGATAAATTCATACTCACCGACAGTGCGAATTCCATGGACTATGCTTTCACTGTTGCCGATGTATGCGATGAAAGCGCAGGACTTATGGTGTTTATGGATATCGACAGCATGCGGGAACTTTTTGGCGAGGACGATGATTATTACAACTGCGTCCTTTCTGACGAGCCTCTTGATATAGACGAGGGCAGGCTTTACGGTACGACTTCCAGGGCTGATATCGAACGTTCCGCAGCTGTTTTCACGGAGCTTATGATGTCGATGATCGTTATGCTGATCGTGATAGCGATAATAATTTTCTTCGCTGTGATGTTCCTTATGCTGAACGTTATGGTAGAACGTGCCTCGTTCGGAATTTCACTCGTCAAGGTATTCGGCTACAATACAAGGGACGTAAAGAGGCTTTATCTCAACGGAAATGCGCTGCTTATAGCAATAGGTGCGCTCATAGAGATTCCGCTTTCAAAGCTTATCATAGATAAGGTATTTCCGCTGTTTATCCCGAATGTAACAAGCGGAATAAACCTTGTATTCCCGCTGTATATTTATCCGATAATCTTTGCCGGGACAATGGCAGTTTACTATGTTATAACCGCTATTCTTGTCAGAAAGCTCGGTAAGATCACGCCTGCCGAGGTCCTGAAAAACAGGGAGTAAATCATACGCCAGGGACTGCCGGAACGATCCGGTGTCACAAAAAAGTGTGGGTGGAGCCTCAGGGTTCGACCCACTGTTTTTTTGCTGCCTGGCATTCCGTGCGGTGCCTTTGCTATACTCCTGTTTTCAGTACCAGCTTTACTGTATTCTCTTTGTAACTCCTTTCTATTCTTTGTTTCTGACATGGGCTTCGCTCTCCTGGCTTTAGATAACCTCTAAAACCAGGGACACGAGCAGATTTCGCACATGGCTTATATCAGATTCCAGACACCAAACCGCAGGCAGATAATGCGTTTACTTGCTGTATTTCAAGGTTTGGCAACGACGCAGATGATGAATAAGTAGCGAAGCGTCAAGTTGAATTGTTCAATATCAAATTCTATAATGCTTTTGTTCCATGTTGGAAGAAAATCCTTGACAAAGTCTGCAATTTGGTGTATAATTCACTTGTAATATTCCTGCTGCGTTTTATGACAAGGCAGAAAAAGATCAATTGGGTGACAGCCTGCCTGAAAATGGCAGGCGCAGATATGGAGGTAATGATTTGAAAACAGTACTTAAACGTGCGCTGTGCGGAATAACGGCGTTCGTTGTTGCGGCAGGCGCTATGTCGTACTTCCCGGCGGATACTTTTGCGGGGATCGTATGCGGAGTGACTGCATATGCAGAAAACGAAACATGGCGCATCACTATCACAGCGGCTGACTTAAAAAGCATCAGCGGCAAAGGCAGTGAAAAATCCCCTTATGAGATAACCACTGCAGCAGAGCTGCTTGCGGTCATGGAAGTTCGCAGCCCGATTTATGCAATACTAAAGAACGATATCATCATCAACGATAGTCTTCTGAACAGAATTGATAACGAAAGCGGCAAACCCTCGGGCACTTCAGACAGCATCGTTTGCTGGCCGCCGATACCAGATGGTTGGTGCATCAACCTTGATGGCAATAAAAAAACAATCAGAGGCCTTTACATCAATGAGAGCGGGAAGGCAGGCTTGTGTGCTTCTTTGGGAGTAGGCAGCTTTAAAAACCTGACCATCACCGACAGCTTCGTTAAGGGCGGAGATAACGTCGGCGTGCTGAACGCCCTTGATGCGTCGGCTGTGCTGAAAAGCGTCATTGGAATATCCCAGGGTGCAAATCCTCTTATGGGCGACTTCAACAATGACGGTACTGTAAACGCTATTGACGCATCAGATATTCTCAAGTGGATCATAAGATCCTGATGGATATTCAGCAGCCGGAATGTATTTTATGATACGTTCCGGCTGCTTTTTATTGCGGTCACCTCTAAAAACTTTGTTTGAGTGAAAATGTGTATAGCACACCGCCTGCTTCTTCAAACCTCCTCGCATTCGGCGCACTCTACCATTTTTCACTTTTCAAACCGATTTTTAGAGGTGACCTTGCAATATTTCCGGATAAGTGGTATAATAAATCAAAGGTAATATGTTCCCGCACATACACTGACCGCCATGTGAGCTTTCATATTATTAAAACTTCACACAATAAAGGAGCCAGCGAATGAACACTGAAAAAAACATCTCGTTCATATCCGACCGAAAGCATTATGATATACCCGAAAGCAGTATATTGTATGTTTCTATGAAGAAGCAGGACGCATTTATCCACATTTCGGACGGAAGCGTACTCAAGACTCGTATGACATTTGCCGAGCTCAAGGATACGCTCAGCGCAGATTTTATAAGAATAAATCGGGGCTGTCTTGTTTCTGCGATGGCTATTCACAGCGTGGGCAAGCTCATTGTTCTCTCAAATGGCGAATCCCTGGAATATGCCACGCAGCACCGCAGGGAGATAATGGAGAAATTCCATATGAAGCAGCATTTTATCATAGATTCGCTTGCTGACAACGATAATCCCACTGATAAAGAGGAATACCATCAGCACTACAAATGCTTTGACAACATTCCCATTGCGTTCACCGACATTGAGATGATATTCAACAAGGAAAGTCAGGCAGTGGATTGGATATTCCGCTATGGAAACGAAGCGTTTGCCAGGCTGGAGGGATTCCCGCTGGATGCGCTTATCGGGAAATCATTCGGAAGCATTTTCTCCAACATGGATTCAAAATGGCTGCGCAGCTATGAGCATTCCGTGCTGTATGGCGAGACTCTGGAAATAGTCGATTACAGTCCAGAGGTAGACAAATACCTGCGGATAGTCTGCTTCCCTACGTTCAAGGGACACTGCGGCTGCCTTATGTTCGATATATCGGAAACGAATTTCTCGGTGGAAAAGACAGTCGGAGAAAAAGCGATATTGATGTATCTGAAAAAACTGATGGAATGAAATGGCAAAAGGTAACCTCTAAAAACCTCCTTCACGGCAGATTTATATGCCAAAGGGAAACGCTTAATAAAACAAAATCGACCAGTTCAAATGTGGGGACTCATGCGTCTGATTTAGTTATGCTTCGCTATATTCAGCGTATCCCGTATCATCTGCTTCGTTGTCAAACCTTGAATACATCAAGTAAACGCATTGTCCGCCTGCGGCTGAAAACGCTGCGGTTTGATGCCTGAAATCTGATATAAGTCATGTGCGAGATCTGCTCGTGTCCCGCTTTTAGGGGTTATCATATAGTTGATTTACAATTTACACCAGTTTTTTCGATCAACCTACATTGAAAATAAACATAAAATATCCCCCATTTCAAGCAAAAATCCGGCGCTGGATAACCAACGCCGGAAATCTTATTTATCTTGCGAAGCCGCTTGAAATCAAGCCTTGAGAGCCTCTTCAACAAGAACTGCGCAAGAAGTCAATGGCAACGCTGTCTGCGAAATGTTGCCCACCGGTATAAAGGGCTTAGCGCAGCCATTTGACAAGAGCAAAACTTATCAGCCTTACATGCCGAGCGATGATCTTGCGGTGGTTTCCACAGCGCTGTACCGCATCATCGGTCCTTACGGCGCAAAGTGGGAGATAATCTTTGCCGGAATCATCATCTGTATTATTCCGTCGCTGATAATCTTCCTTGTCCTGCAGAAATCGATATACAGCAACCTCGTTACAGGCTCTGTAAAGGAGTAACATGACAGTTTCATCAAACCTGATGGGTAACTCTTATGAGCTTCGCTGCGTTTCACGCTTTTGATGATAATACTTTGTTAATTGTGCGGTATTGCCTTAAACAATATAATATTATATTCAATGCAAAAAAACTCGTTCTGGATTGCTTTATGTGTAAAGGACAATACCGAAAATAAAGGTAAGGTGTTGCCATTATGGACAAGGAGGTCACTGATGTGCTGATAATCACTAGCGACAATTTCTCTCAGTATTACCGGGAACACATTCAGACAGTGTATCGGATAGCACTTGGAATCGTACGGATACCCGAGGAAGCCGAGGATATAGCGGCGGATTGCTTTACCGCAATGATCAGGAAGGCAGAATTCAACGATGATGGTCATCTGAAAGCATGGCTTATCGTTTCCGCCGAACATAAGGCGCTTAACGTGGTGAAGTCCGCACGAATGAAGAGGACAGTGCCGCTGGAGCAGCTTCCCGAGCGGTCTGCCGATATGAACGAGCACCAGCAGGAGCTGAAAGAGCTGGTGTTTGGACTTCCGGACAAGCTGAAAACCGTGACATACCTTTACTACTATGAGGATATCCCGGTCAATAACATTGCGGCAACGGTGGGAATAAGCGAAAACAATGTGTACAGACGGCTTGCGCAGGCACGTAAGCTACTTAAACTTGCATTAAAGGAGGGAGAGCTATGACAGAGCTGGAGCTTATGAATACATACGATTCTATGTCCATGCCGGAAGAACGTGTTTCAGATATCGAAGCAAGACTAATGAAGCTCTATGAAAACTCAGCCTCCCTTGCTGCACCTGAACTCCCGGCAGATTCTCCAAAGGAATACCGGATCGATGGAAAGAAACACTCTGTCGTAAGGACAGCCGCTGTTTCTCTTTCCGCTGCGGCAGCCGCTGTACTCCTGGTGCTGGGCGGAAGGTTTCTGATAAACGGTCTGCCTGTCGTTTCTGACCCTCCCATTGACGCTGAAACGGACGAGATCCGCTTTGAAAGTGCAGACGACATTCCCGCATATGGGAGCGCAGGCTGCTTTGATGTTTATGAACACTCGCTGATCGCCGGTGCGGGAAATTACAGGGCGGACTCGCTGTTCACCCAGCAGATTCGCAGCGGGGAACCGGTTTCGGTCGTGAAAATAAAAATCACTTCAGGGGTGTCACATGACGAAGATGGCTTCACGGAATACGAAGCAGTGATCACAGAGTGTCTTTCTGGCAAAAATATCGCCGCTTCCAGCGACAAGGTTTCTTTCCGGCTGAGGAGCACATATTCTGAACAGGTCATCGGTGAACCGTCCCTCGCTGTGGGCGATGAACTTATTGCGGCCGCCGCTGAGAACAATGGCGTCATATCCCTTGTCCGGCCCGACAAGCTGCTGTTTGAGTGTTTCACCGTAAACGGGCATGAATTCGCAGCGCAGCGCCATTGGTTCTGGGCTGACCTAGCCGCCATCGCAGACGATCATCAGTATGGAGATATCAGCCGGATAACCACAGTTACCGATGTCCCGGTTTCTTATTATGGCATTTATGAGCAGGGCGAACTTGCTTCTGCGCTGGAGAAACTGGTGCTTGTTTCGGACGAGGATCCTACTCTCAGCACTGAGCCGCTTCCCGACCTGTACGGCAGTTTCACGCTTGATTTCGGGCTAGTGGAGCCTTTCTGCTATTTCTGGTTCGATGAGAATCACAAACTTATCAGAAACGATGCACGGGAAGATATCTTTGGAAACGTCCATGGCTGCGATGACGAGGACGTTCCCGACATATACTGTGCGGGCTTTTTTGAGGACGACCTCGGCTGGTATATGCGGGCCTCCAACAGAAACGGCGGCGACAGCATGTACTGGGTCCCGAATGACGATCCGGAGTATATGTACCGCTATGATTTCGGCAGCGATGCTTTGCCTGCAAGGGCTGATTACTCAGAGTGCTATTTAAGGCAGGGCATAGGGGACTGGTCGTTCTCCGACCCGAACAACGATGGTAGCTTTTACACCTCTGCGGATCAGACAGGCGTCAGACAGCCCGTTGAAAACTATGTCGGAAAAATATCCTGGCTGGGCAAGGAAAAACTCTGCGCCGACCACGGAGAAAACTGGGCGGCAGAGTTCAATAAGTGGTACAACTGCGGCGAGAGCATTGAAATGGACGGAACCGGCTACACCCGCAGGCTGCTTAAGGGCGCAGGCGGTGCGGAAGCTCCGTATTATTACGGAATGGGCGATGTCTGGCTCATCGACCACACAGATACCAGGATAGTTGCGGCATTCCGCTTTACCGCAGACGATGAGAACGCCGCCACGGCTGCGCAGTACTTTATACTCACCGCAGAATACCAGAACGGGTCCTGGCAGGAAAGCTGGCAGAAGCGCACGGACATCGACGCAATGATGATGCAGGGCGTTATTTCACCGGCAGATCCCGACTCCTGCCGCAAAGAGCAGTTCTCCTGGGGTACGGATAAAACTATTGCAATGATCTCCTCGGGCTCTGACCTTTTTACGCATGACGACGCAACTGATGAGTATTATCGGGTCAAATCCCTTGAATACTCGCAATATCTCCAGATAGATGATTATTTGTTCGTTATCGGGCGTGAACAGGACGCTCTGGGTATGTTCCTGTCTGGTTACAGGATAGGTTCGGGTGACCTGGCGCTCCAAAGCCAGTTTATAGCGGGCAATGAGGTCGAACAGTTCTTCCTTTCGCCAGACCAGCTGTACATTGTAATAGTTACCGCAGACGACAGCGGTCAGAAAAGACTTTATGTCTGCGAAAGGACCAATGCTGAGTTTTTTGCAACGGCAACGAATTCTTCCGGTGAAACGCAGTTCACGCTGGACGATGGCGGTTTCACCATAACAAAGGACGGCGTTGAGCGGCGCTATGATTACGACATGGGACGTTTTGACGGAGGACCGGGCGGTCAATCAGGCAAGAAGCCTGATGGTGGAAGCAACTGTATTCTTGTCACCTTACCATACATGAAGTCCGCCGAAACATATCCCAAAAACGAACTGTACTGCTATGACCAGGAAGAGAAACGATACAGGCGTGTTCTTGATGGAACATTCATAGCAGGCACCGAGGACGGGGACACGGTCTATGTACTTATGAATACAGTGAATGGCTGCTCCGTTTACAGCATTGGAAACGGTGAATGCAGAACGATCGTTGACAGTGCTTTCTTTGAGCAGCACGGGTTCCCCTCTGATGATATTACGATGGAGGTGCGCTCCGGTGATAATATAGCCCTGATGTTTGATGACAGCCGGAGCACCGTATGGCTGTTCGACAAATATACCGGGCAGTTCATCACGGACGAAACACCAGCAGACGAGGATACCCTGCTCAATGACAGCGCTCCCGCCGAGGGTGAGGCGTACTATGATGATGTGTTCCAGAGAATAGGTTTGAGCGGCGCCGGTTCCGGTTATTCTTCCTATGCGGACCTGCTGGGCTCCGTAAAGGAAGCAGAGGCGCATTACGGCTCAGAGGCGCAGTTCAGTCTGTGCCGCACAGTACGTGTCCTGCCGGGAAAAGAGGCAAAAAAATACGTCGGGTCTTCCGGCGACAGAACGGTTTATGAGGTTCAGGTCATTGAAAATCTCATCACCGGTGAGAAGATGGACAAAACCGTACTGCTTGTGATAACGATGGGCTCGCCGGAGATTCAGACCAAAGGTGACCCGGTCTACGCCCCGGGGGAGATGTTCACCTGCGCAATGCTGGAGGACCCTGAAAAAAACTGCATGCAGGCAATATACGGCTTCCGCTATGACGTCCGGACTTATGACAACAACAGAATAGCGTACTCACGTAATAATCAGGAGCTTGACGGATTGGCGCTCACTGGTTCACAGAACATATCGGTCAGCGTGGCGACAAGCACCTCAATGAACCCTGCCGCTTATTCCCAGAGAATTCCGCTTTCTTCAGTCGCAGAGTTTGTGGCAGAAGAATGGTCCGGGCATGGTATAGGCTGAGCTTCACATATCTTTTAATCGAGGCTGTCGATAATGGCACATCTGCGTCGTCACTCCCCACTGCAACAGGAACAAAGCCTGGTTGCAGTGCGGGTTCCTAGCACCTGCACATTTCTCGGCAGCCTGGTATAAGTTCTTTTTCGACAAGCTGAATCGGGGCTGGAAACAGCCTCGATCAGCTTGTCGAAAAAGTCAATTTTGCCTGCGAAGCAGGCTTTTGTAATCAGTTTTTTGCCCAGGGTTTCCCTGGGCAAAAAACACTTCTATCCGCACAACTGTGCGAATTGTCGGCTATGCCGACAATGAGTGCGGGCAGTGCGGATGTTCGGCGAAAAAGCCCCAACGGGGATTTTTCGACGGTCTCATCGGGGCTGGAAACAGCCTCGATTTGTTTTTGCGACCTTTGCATATCAGTTAGTTGATGAAATGAACCAGGGTATACCTTGCCATTATTTTGAGTAAATTATTGACAAAATCTGCGTAATGGTGTATAATAAAATAAAACGGTTGAAACAGATTGTGCGGGAGGTATACTATGTCAGTTTTTCAGTGCAGGTCCTGCGGCGGTATGCTTGATTTGAAGCTGTATTCCGGCGTGTGCCGGTGCAGCTTCTGCGGCACTGAACAGAGCGTCCCGAGGCTGGGTCTTTCTGAAAAACAGACGCTTGTCGGGCGTGCGGAGAACTACCGCAGGAACGGCGACCATGACGGCGCACTCATGCTTTACGAGCAGGCGCTTTCCATGGAGCCGGAGGACGCCGATATCTACTGGGCTATCGTCTTGTGCAGGTACGGGGTGGAGTATGTCTACGACCCGGCAAAAAAGCAGCATATTCCCACGATAAACCGGACCCATTCACAGCCGGTCAGCCAGGACAGCGACTACCTCCTTGCAATAAAATACGGCGACGAGTATCAGCAGAGCGTTTTCCGCCGCCAGGCTGAGGAGCTCTACCGCATACAGAACGAGATACTTTCGGCCGCAGAGCAGATCGCCCCGTTCGATATCTTTATATGCTACAAGGAGTCCGACGGCTCCGGCAGGCGCACGCCTGACTCCGTTATCGCCGGGGAGCTTTACAGAAAACTCACGGACGAGGGGTACAGCGTGTTCTTTTCAAGGGTCACGCTGGAGGACAAGGCTGGCTCTGCGTATGAGCCGTTCATATATTCTGCGCTGAACTCTTCAAAGGTCATGCTGGTGGTCGCTGCGAATGCGGAAAATCTCCGCACGCCCTGGGTGCGAAACGAATGGAGCAGGTTCCTTTCACTCGCCGCAGACGGCGGAAAGACCCTCGCCGTGCTCGCAAAGGGCTTTCCTGCAAAAGAGCTCCCGGAGGAGCTGCGGCACCTACAGATGACTGATATGGAAAAGCTCGGCTGGGAACAGGACCTCCTGCACGGACTGGAAAAGCTGATACGCCGTGACACGGCGGTCAGGGTGGTGAACTCCGCAGGGGCTAAGCCCCTTATCCGCCGTGCGAAGATGTTCCTGGAGGACGGGGAGTTCCAGAGCGCCCGGGAGTGCTGCGACCGTGCCCTGGATCAGGAGCCGGAGAATGCCGTGGCGTACTTCACGATGCTGCTTGCGCAGCTGGAGTGCAGGTCCCCGGAGAATCTTGACAGACTGGAGCTTGATTTCACGCAGAAGGACTGTTTCGTCAAGGCGGAGCGCTTCGCTCAGGGGGAGTTCCGGCAGCAGCTGCGGAAGCATTACAGAATGGCAAGAATAAAGAGCTGCCGCTACGTCATGCAGCATAATTCCACGGAAGCGGAGCTGCTCTCGGCGGCGGAGGAGCTTGACGGGTTCGCAGAAGAGGACCCGTCAGACGGGCTCCGTGAGCTTGTGGAAGAATGCCGGAAAATGGCTGCGCAGGCTCACGAGCGTGAACAGGAGCAGAAGTACCGCAAGCTGCTCTCCGAGCTGGAATACAGAATACGCAAGAGCAGCACGGCTCAGCAGGTCAGGGAGCTTATACACCGACTGGAAGTCACAAAGTACGGCGAGGAGCTGATGGAGCTCGCAGATCAGCGGCTCGAAGAACTCACGCAGGAAGAGGAGCGGGAACAGCTGGAAAAGTCCCGCCGTAAGCGCCGCAAAAAGGCTGTGACAGCCGCCTGGATAACCTCGGGAGCCGTTACTGTTGCGGCGGGGGTCACGGCTGTGATAATGAACATTTCTGCCACCGTGGCAAGGTATGATGAGGCGGTGGCCCTTCGTGAAGCTGGGGAATTCACCCGTGCCCATGTGATGTTCGTGGAGCTCGGCAACTTCCGGGACAGCTATCATCAGCGCATTGAAACCGAGTACCAGAGCGCCGTTTCCATGCTGAACAGCGGAAATACCACCGGGGCCCGTGAGGTTTTCGTACGCCTGTCCCTAATGGAGTACGCCGACTCTGCGGAATACCTCCAGAGGACGGATTACGCCATCGCAGAGCAGTATGAGAGCTCCGGAGAGTTCGAGCTTGCGGCGGAGAAGTTCGGCGAGCTCGGAAGATACAGCGACAGCCGGGACAGAAGCCACGACTGCTGGGTAAGCGCTGCCGGGAAATACGCCGCAGACGGCGATTACACTTCCGCTGTGGAGGCGTATGAAATGATAGGGGACTCCGAAATGGCGGCTGAAATGCGGCTCACCCAGGCGGCTTGGCTCATCAGCAACAATAATTCCATCGGCGCTGACGGGATATTCAGCTCCCTGGGGCTTTCGGTGGTGAACAGAAAGGAAAAGATGTACGACCTTGCCGTTAAGCTTGAGGAAAGCTCCCCGGATATTTCGGCGGCGGTGTACAGATGGCTCGGTAACTATTCCGACTGCGGCGACAGGCTGAACTCCATGATGTACGGCTCCGCAAAGAAGCTGCTGGCGGAGGGCGACACCGCCGCTGCGGTCGGACTGCTGGAGCAGCTCGGGGATTACTCCGACAGCGAAGAGCTGTACCGGACGGCGTGCTACAGCCTTGCGACCGACCGCATGAACTCCGGCGATTATCAGAATGCGGCTGTTTATCTTGGTTTCACCCCCGGTTACAAGGACGCTGACGATCTGCTGCGGGAGTGCCGTTATCAGCAGGGTCTTGCGGACCTGGGGGCGGAGAGTTTCAACAGTGCGATACACTGGTTTGAAAATGACCCGACATACAGGGACAGCGCCGAAATGCTTCTTGAAGCCAAATACCGCAAGGCGCTGAAGCTCCGCAGCGAGCATTTGTATGACGAAGCCGACAGGCTGTTCAGCGAGCTCGGCGACTACTCTGACGCAGCAGAAAAGCTGGCGGAGAGCCAGTCGGTGAGGATAAGCCAGATGAAGGCGGGGGACAACGTGTATTTCGGCAGCTTTGTTCAGAGCGGGAAAACCGGCGCTGCTGCGGAGCCTGTCGAGTGGGTCTGCGTGGAGGCCGCTGACGGCAGCGCACTTCTTGTCAGCGAGAAGCTGCTGACGTACCGTGAGTTCGGCGGGGAGAACTGGGCGGACAGCACCCTGCGAAGCTGGCTGAACGGCGAGTTCTACAACACCGTGTTCACCGTGGAGGAAAAGTCGCTGATACAGCAGACGGAGCTCACTAACCCCGACAATGCCGCTTACGGCACATGGGGCGGTCTGAGCACGGTCGATAACGTGTTCATTCTGTCCGCAGGCGAAGTGCAGGATTATTTCTCCGGAAATAAAAAGACCGCCGAAAAGACTGGTCATGCTAACGCCCTGGAGGGTTCTTCCGTCAGCTCACTGGACAAAAGCGGCGGCTGGTGGCTGCGCTCGGTGGGGAAGAAGTTCAATATTGACTGCATCGACACGGACGGCTTCTATAGCGAAATGGTATATTCAAATGAGAATTTTGTGCGTCCCTGCATACGTATAAGCTGCGGGGGCTGAGATGGTGAGGTATCATGGCTGGATTTATATGCAGGTGCTGCGGCGGAACGCTGGAGCAGGTCGGAGAGAGCACGCTTTACATATGCAGTTACTGCGGAATGAAGCAGACTGCGCCGAAATTCACGGACAGTCAGCGCCGCAATCTCTATATCCGTGCGGAGCAGCTCCGCAGCGGCGGGGAGTTCGACCGTGCTGCTGCGCTTTATGAACAGATGACCGTTGAAGCTCCGCAGAACGCTGAGCTGTGGTGGGCGCTGCTTCTGTGCAGGTACGGCGTGACCTACGTACTGGACGGCAAAAGGGCAGTCCCTACGATAAACCGTGCAAGGCGCACCTCCGTGCTTGCGGACGAGCTGTTCAGTAAGGCGTGCGAGTTTTCGCAGGGGGAGCAGCTTGAGTTCTACCAGAGCCAGGCGCAGGAGCTTGATGGCATACAGACCCGGCTTCTCGCAGTTTCTGACCAGGAGCAGCCGTTTGACGTTTTCATCTGCTATAAAGAGGACGACGGCAGGGGCGGCAGGACCTACGAGTCGCTTCTTGCGCAGGATATTTACGACCGGCTCACACGGGAGGGACGCCGGGTGTTTTTCGCACGTGTCACGCTGGAGGAGAAGCCGGGTGCGGAGTATGAGCCCGTTATATTCTCGGCGCTGAATTCTGCCCGGGTGATGATCGCAGTAGGATTTACGGCGGAGCATTTTGAAGCCCCCTGGGTGCGCAACGAATGGAGCAGGTTCCTTTCGCTGATGGACGGCGGCAGGCTGATGATACCGGTATTCAGCGGGAATGTAAGCGCCGTGCCGGCGGAGCTTTCGGTCTACCAGGCGGTGGACGCAGGGCAGCTTGGCTTTATGGAGAACATCGTTTCGGCGGTGGACAGGGTGCTCCCGCAGGCGGGGAGCGTTACGACCTCTGCCCCCGCAGAGCTTCTTTCAAAGGCGCAGCGCTGTATTTCCAACGGGGAGTTTAACGCAGCGGATCAGCTCTGTGAGCAGCTCCTTGACAGCGATCCGGAGAACGGCGGCGCATATCTCGTAAAGCTGCTGGCGGCTCTGCATGTGCGGTCGGTGGGGGAGATCTCCGGGCTGGCACGTGATGTTTCAGCAGCGCCGGCATGGTCGAAGTCCATGAGGTACGCCGACCAGACCCTGGCGGCGGAGCTTATGGAAAATACCCGCCATGCAGTCCGGAACTGGTCGGAGGAGCTCTGTGAGAATTCCGCCGATCCGCAGGAGCTTTCAGCAGCGGCGGAGAAGATGGAAAGGCTCGGCTGTACCGCCCAGGCCGAAAAATGCAGGGTACGCATGGCGGAGCTCCTTGCGGAGCGTCATGAAAAGGAACAGAAGCTGGCCTACGACCAGGCATGTTCGATGCTTGAAAACAGCGCAGACCCGGAAGAACTCGCCATGGCGGAGAACATGTTCAGTTCGCTGGGCGGATATCTCGACAGCACGCTGCTTGTGGAGCGCTGCCGGGTGCGTGCGGAGGAGCGCCGTGCTGAAAGCTCCCGCCTTGTGGAGGATGCTCAGCGCCAGAAAGATAACCGGATGACCTATCTACGGCGCAGGCGGCGTATCCTGCTGTGTTCCGTCGTGGGTACTGCCGCCGCTGCCGGGCTGGTGTTCGGCGGGGTAACGCTGACGGGTCATATAATAAGGACCTCGGAGTATTCCGCAGGAATGGCGGACTACGACAACGGAAGCTACCAGAGCGCAGCGGAGCATTTCGGCAGGGCGGGGGACTACACCGATTCCCGGGATATGAAGCTGCGTTCGGAGTACAAGCTGGCGCTCCAGCTCCGGAAGGACGAGCGCTATGACGAGGCCGTGGAGCAGTTCAGGAAGCTCGGGGATTACAAGCATTCTGCGGAGGAGATCAACAAGACCCTGTACCAGAAAGCGTGCTGGCTCCGCAGCAACGGTAATTACGATGATGCGATCCTCTGCTTCAAGTCGGTCAGCGGGCTCGAGGATTCTGAGGAGCAGATAAAGTTCACGAAGTATATGCAGGCGGAGGCGCTGCTTGAAAGCGGCGAGCTCGATAAGTCGGCGGAGCTGTTTCTTGCGCTGGGGGACTATTCCGACAGCAGCGAGCGGCTCAGTGAGATCCGCTATAAAAACGCTGAACTCCTGCTTCAGCAGGAGGATTACACCGCCGCTGAAAAGATGTTTGAACTCAGCCAGTACGGCGACTGGGACGATCGTGTAGTCCAGACGCAGTACCTTTACGCAGAGCACACCGCAGCGGAGAACAAGGAAAAGGCGGCGGAAATGTTCAGGGAGCTCGGGGATTATTCAGACAGCCGGGAGAGGTCAACGCAGCTTTATTACCAGGCTGCGGACGAAGCCCTCGCCAAAGGCGACAGCGACAAGGCAGTGGAGCTCTTCACCAGCCTTGGCAGCTATTCCGACAGCCCTGAGCGCCTGACCGAAGCAAAGTACGCCATGGCGCAGGATTACCTTGAAAAAGGCGACCCGCTGAGGGCGGCGAACATCTTTTCCGTCCTTGGGGACTACGAGGATTCTCCGGAGCTTCTGGAGGAGGCACGCAGGCAGATGTCCGCCATGTTCATTACGGGTTCCACTGTGGAATTCGGAAGCTGGGAGCAGGACGGGGACCTTTCCTCACCGGAGCCTATCCAGTGGGTGGTCATCAGCAATGACGGCAGGACCGCCACGCTTTCGTCAAGGTTCATTCTTGACCAGCGGGCATATGGCGGGGAGGACTGGAAGAACTCCGGCCTGCGCAGCTGGCTGAACAGTGAGTTCCTGAACACGGCGTTCACCGAGGATGAGCGGGGGAAAATGCGTGCAGTCCAGAAGGATTACTGGGACTATGACGGCTTCCATAAGCTCGGCACGGTGTCTGATCGTGTCTGGGTGCCGGATTACCACGACGGGCTTCACAAGGGATATGACGCTGTATGTTCCGCCTACGCCGAAAGCAGACGCACAGGCGGGGCAAGGTCTGACATGTACTGGCTGCGGAGCTTTGGAGCAGGCGTCCCTTTACTCGGGAGCAACGGGACTGCCACCATCTCAAATCCTTATC
>CAKSGA010000051.1 GCA_934454435.1 uncultured Oscillospiraceae bacterium
TCTCCTCAGGTGTGGAAACGCCAAGGTACTGCTGAGCGAGGTCAGCTCTGTAAACAAATCCGCCAGGAGTTGCCTGGAAGGAAGCTGCCTTGAATACACCTGCATCATTGGTACCATAGTCGATGGTATAAGAGAATGCATCAGTGAAATCAGAAGGAGCAAGACCGATTGCAGAATACGGAGCAGTCAGGGTATCGTCGTTGATGTAATCAGCAACCCAGTCTGCATCGTAGATCATGAGGTCAGCGTCATCTTCGCCCTTGAGGTACTGCTTGTACTGGTCACGTGCGTTTTCGCCCTTCTCACCAACACCTACGAACTTAACCTGGTCCTCGGTGTAGCCCTTGCTCTGACGGAAGAAGTCTACCATCTTAACGATATCAGAGTTGGTCTCCCAAGCGAGGATCGTCAGGCAATCGCCGTCATCGCCGAGGGTAGCTGCAGGGGTCTCGTCAGCTGCGCTGGAGTCATCAGCAACGCTGGAATCGCCTGCTGCGCTGGAGTCACCTGCTGCACTGGAATCACCAGCGGAGCTGCTGTTGTCGCCAGAAGCAGTGGAGTTGCCGTTGCTGGAGCAGCCGGCAAAGGACAGAACTGCAGCAGATGCGAGCAGAGCTGCTAAAATTCTTTTCTTCATAGATTTTTCCTCCCAAAATAGGTTTCATTTTGTCCCGTTGTGGAACAGATTTAATCATCAGGGACCATCGGTCGATAATACTCTGTCTGAGCAGTATTCAGAACCGTGCCTTGATTACATTTGTTAGTTTATCATAAAAGCTTTGATTTTTCAAGTCCTTTTTTATAACTTTTTTCACAGCAAAATCGGGTAAACGTTTTCAAATTTCACCTGTTGTTCACTTTCACAACATGAGTTTTGAATTTATTAAGTAAATGTTAATTTTTTTCTTTTCATTTTTTATCGCTTTGTAATGCGACTTTGTGGTCTGTCCCAGGCGAACTGCTCAATAATTCCTCTGTTTTTGTAACTTTTTTGTAACCAAGTTGTAATCATTCGTTTGTGCAAAGTGCTGAAAAATTGCCGAATAGCCCTGTAAACGTTATCACTGCGCATAATTCCAGTATTCCTTATTGTATTGAGCGTTTAGCAGTATTATTGAACCTATCATGGGAATAGCATGTAAATTTGTTACATACATTTATTTTATGCATTTTAGACAATATTCAACTTTCTGCACAAAAAAACTCCCGCAGCAATGTGCGGGAGTTTCTCACTAGTGTTTCAGATCAGACGGGGTGAACCTTGTTGGTCTTGTCAGCGTGGTCTGCGTCAATACCGACCTGTCTGTCAGTACGCTTCTCAAAGAACTTGGGAGCTACCTTCGGGAACATCGCATATGTCAGAACGTCCTCAACGGAAGCGTTGGGAACATACTGCTTTACTTCTTCCTTCATGACGTCGAACTCAGGCTTCAGGAGGTCTGCAGGACGGCATGTGATGGGCTCCTCGGCGCCGAGGATCTTCTTCTGGAACTCAGGATCGATAGCGACAGGTGTCTTGCCGTATTCGCCCTTAACAAGGCCCTTGAACTCCTTGGTAACTGTCTTGTAGCGCTCGCCCATGATTACATTGAACACAGCCTGTGTGCCTACAATCTGGGAAGTAGGTGTAACAAGGGGCGGGAAGCCGGAATCCTTACGTACACGGGGAACTTCCTGGAGAACAGCCTCGAGCTGGTCAGCCTTGCCTGCCTGCTTCAGCTGAGAGAGCAGGTTGGAGAGCATTCCGCCGGGTACCTGGTAAATGAGCGCATTGGTGTTTGTAGCCAGCATGGAGGGATCCAGCAGACCATTGTCAATGTACTTCTTGCGGAGCTTCATGAAATAATCACGGATCTCATTGAGCTTTACGAGGTCAAGACCGGTGTCGTACTCTGTGCCCTGGAATGTTGCAACGATGGACTCTGTAGGAGCGTGAGAAGTACCCAGTGCCAGAGGTGACATAGCGGTATCAACACCGTCAACGCCAGCCTCAACAGCCTTCATGATGCACATGGAAGCCAGGCCGGAAGTATAATGTGTATGCAGCTGGATCGGGATCTTAACGGTAGCCTTAAGGTCCTTAACAAGACTTGCAGCCTCATAAGGAGTCAGCAGGGCAGCCATATCCTTGATACAGATGGAATCTGCACCGGCATTCTCGATCTGCTTAGCGTAGTTCATGTAATACTCGTGAGTGAATACCTCGCCGAGAGTATAGGAAATAGCGACCTGAGCGTGACCCTGCTCCTTCTTTGCTGCCCTGATAGCAGTTTCAAGGTTGCGGATATCGTTCAGTGCGTCGAAAATACGGATAATGTCGATACCGTTTGCGATGGATTTCTGTACGAAATACTCAACCAGGTCGTCAGCATAGTGACGGTAACCAAGCATGTTCTGTCCTCTGAACAGCATCTGGAGCTTGGTATTCGGCATTTCCTTTTTCAGGATACGGAGTCTCTCCCATGGATCCTCGTCCAGGAAGCGAATGCAGGAATCGAATGTTGCACCGCCCCAGCACTCAGCAGAATAAAATCCGATCTTATCCATCTCAGAAAGGATAGGACGCATATCGTCCATAGACATTCTTGTGGCGAGCAGGGACTGGTGAGCGTCACGAAGAACGGTTTCAGTTATCTTTAATTTTGCCATTTCAGCTTCTCCTTAATTATGCGTTGAGAGTAGCTACTACAGCGCCGGTCTCAACGGAATCGCCCTTGTTGACATTGATGGAAGCAACAACGCCATCTCTGTCAGAAACGATATCGTTCTCCATCTTCATAGCCTCGAGGACTGCGATAACGGTACCATTGGAAACCTTATCGCCTACCTTGACCTTAACGTCAACGATAGTGCCGTTCATAGGAGCGTTTACGGAAGCGTTGCCCTGAGCGCCTGCGGGAGCAGCTGCCTTCTTGGCGGGAGCAGCCTTCTTGGGAGCGGGAACAGCAGCTGCAACGGGAGCGGAGCCGTCAGCCTCGTCAACAGTTACATCATAAGCATTGCCGTTTACGGTGATTGTGTATCTTTTCATTTCAAAAACCTCTCTGTATTATAGATTAAAATACGAAATTAACGTGCTTCCTGGTGGGAGCGACAACTCTCTTGCTGGAGCAGATGTCAACTGCGTTGGCAACTGCCTGCTTGGTGTCCTCGGCAGCGATAACGCCGTCGATCATGCCAAGGGAAGCAGCCTTGAACGGAGTGGTGTCGATCTCTTCGCCCATGAATACCTTGGAAGCCTCAGCGCTCATAGGAGCGATCGCTGCGTTCTCCCATGCATAGGTGAGGTCAGCGCTGTCAAATGCAGCATATGCGGAACCGATAGCCTTGCCGGTGATCACGTTGATCTTGGTGGTGGTAGCGGAAGCGTACACCTGTGCGAGCTTAGCAGCGTCACGTACGGAGCCTGCAAGCTCTGCTGCACTGGAAGCCTCAAAGCCCTCGGTATTGACAACAGTTACAACCGGGATAGAGAACACGTCAGCGAGCTGAACGAATCTTGCGATCTTTGCGCTGTCAGCAGCGGTGAGCTTTGCAGCCTTGTCGGTAGCGACAAATGCAACAGTTGCCCAGTTTACGCTTGCGAAGGCGGTGTAGGCAGCAGTGCCGAACTCAGCGCCGAGCTCTACTACGGAGTTCTTGTCGGAGAGAGCAGCAACCAGGTCTGCGCCCCTGAGGGAAGCGGAAACTGCTGCATCGTTCTCTGCGAACTCATCGTTGCCTGCGAGGGAAATGTTGTTAGCGGGCAGGATAGCTGCGAGCTTCTTAGCCTTGGCAACTGCGTCTGCATCGTCCTTTGCAAGTATATCAGCAACGCCGGACTTAGCTGCATTTGCAGCCTTGCCTGCGCCCTCGAGCTTGCCGTCGGGTGTATTGAACGGAGCTGTCAGGAACAGCTCTGCCTTCTCGGTCATGATGGTAACATCAGCCATAGCTGCGATAACGGCAGCTGCACCGGCACATACGCCAGTGATGACTGCGATCTGCGGAACTACGCCGGAAATAGCAGCGGAAGCCTTGATGATATCGCCGTAGTCAGCGAGTACTTCCATACCCTCGTTGATGTCGCCGCCCTTGCTGTCAAAGAATGCAACAACGGGAGCGCCGTTCTTTGCAGCCAGTTCGTAGATCTTCTTGATCTTGAGCGCTGCACTCTTGTCAACTGCGCCGCCCTTAACGGAAACGTCCTGTGCATATGCATAAACAGAAGCGCCGTTTATTGAGCCGCAGCCTGCTGCAACGCTGCTGACCGCACCGTCAGCCGACAGGAACTTGTCAAGCTCGGTGAAGCTGTCCTCATCAAAGAGAGCAGTCAGTCTTTTTCTTGCGTCGCTGTCCGGAACGTTCTGTTCCATCTCAGCCAGTGTCTTTGAAAACGCCATTTTAACTCCTCCAATAACTGCTATTGAGATCGGCTTCGCATGACCCGTTTTTTGATACAGGCATAGTTCTGCCGTCTTAATTAAAATTTATCCACAATAATTATACTACATCGTGATAAAAATAACAAGCACAATTTCGGTTTTTTTTGAATTTTTATCATTCAGACAAAAATCGCATTATACCATGACAACTTTTTATACGTTTTACACATCAAAGCCAACGATTTTGTGTGCAAATTTCACTACAACAAATGTTTTTGTGAATTAACATATATAATTTTACTGCAAAAACTCCCGCCGCAAATGGACGGGAGAATACAGTCACTTTCTCTTTGAATGCGGCGCAGCCTTTCCAATGGAAGCTCTCAGTGAACGGAGCTCCTCCTTGGTCAGGTCACGGTAGGCGCCGGGCTTCAGCATGCCGAGCTTCACGCCGCCGATGGACGTTCTGCGGAGCCTGCCCACTTCCAGTCCCACCGCTGAGCACATGCGACGTATCTGACGGTTCCTGCCCTCCTTGATTACGAAACGCAGCACCGTCCTGTCGGGGGCTTCAGAGATTACCTCCACCGTGCAGGGCAGCGTCTTTACGCCATCGTCAAGCTCCACGCCGGACATGAGCCGGGAGAGCTGGTCCTCGGACACCATACCGTCGATCGTCACACGATAGGTCTTGGGAACGTGCTTTGACGGGTGCATGATGTCGTTTGCAAACTCGCCGTCGTTCGTGAATATCAGCAGTCCTTCGGAATTCCTGTCAAGCCTGCCCACGGGGTAGACTCTCTCGGGAACGTCCGTCAGCAGGTCGGAAGCGACCTTCCTTCCCATCTCGTCTGCCATGGATGTCACATATCCACGGGGCTTGTTCAGCATGATGTAGCGCTTCTCTGCACGCTCCGCCGAGATCTCCTCGCCCTCAACACGTATCAGGTCGTTGACCGGATCCGCCTTATCGCCAAGGGTGCAGGGTCTGCCGTTCACCGTCACCACGCCCGCAGAAATGAGCTCCTCCGCCTTTCTGCGTGAGCACCTGCCGCTGTCTGCTATTATTTTCTGTATTCTGACTTTTTCCATAAACTGCCTTTCTTATGTACGCCCTCCCGGGCGAGATTTCAGATATAAATTCCCATTCTGCCGAACAGATCCCTGATCAGCCCCGGCTCGCTCTCCTGAACGGCCACAGTTTCCGCTGCGAATAACGGGCAGGTCATGACCACTTCCCCGTTCAGCAGGAACTGTATCTCCCCAAGACGGTCGCCTTTCTCAACTGTTCCATACACGAACCCCGGGAGCATGACCCTGCGGCTCACCTGCCCGAGCTGTTCCTCTGTCAGCGCCAGCGAAGCCTTTTTCGCATACACCCCGACGCTGCTTCCGGTCCCTGCGACCGCCACCCGGTCGCCGCACTCCACGTCAACTGGATAGCTGCGCACCTGCGTGAAGCCGTAGTCCAGCATTTTGGTGTGGTCGTTCCAGTCGTCCGGGGCGTTAAGCGTGACCGCAATGAGCGTCACGCCCTCCCGTTCCGCCGCCGAAACCAGGCACCTGCGGGCGTTGTCCGTAAACCCGGTCTTGACCCCTATCGCACCGCTGTAGCGCCGCAGCATTTTGTTGGAATTGTACAGCGTCCGCTTGTATGGCGGGTTCCCGAATTCCACATCAGCCGAGCTGCACTTAACGATACTGCGGAACAGTTCGTTCTTCATCGCCTCAGCCGTGAGCATTGAAAGGTCCCTTGCAGTGGTGTAGTGACCGTCGGCGTCCAGCCCGGAGGGCGTAACGAAGTGCGTGTTCTCCAGCCCCAGCTGCTGCGCCCGGGTGTTCATCAGCTTCACGAACGCAGGAATGCTCCCGCTCACCGACACCGCAGCAGCGTTCGCTGCGTCATTGCCCGAGGGAAGCAGTATCCCGTACAGCAGGTCACGCCTGCTTACACGGTCGCCCTCCCGCAGCCCCATGGACGTCCCCTCGACACGTATCGCAAGAGGGTCCACGGTGAATTCACGGTCGGGGTCGCCCGCCTCTATGGTCAGCAGAGCCGTCATAATCTTCGTGGTGCTCGCCATCGCCCGCTGCTGGTCGGCGTTCTTTTCATAGAGCACCGTTCCGGTCCGGGCCTCGATGAGTATCGCACTCGCCGCCGAAACGCTTTCCGGCACCGCTGCCGCCCTGACCCCGGGGACCTCCCCGACGAGCAGCACAGCCGCAAGCAGAACCGCCGCTGATCTTATTACCGCTTTCATATCTGCGTCCTCCTGATGAAATAATTTCCATCAATAGGTTGCGCAGAAGTTCAGCGATTATTCATCGTCAGACATTTCCTCTTCGGACTCATCGTCCTGTTTCTTCTTGTCGCCGATAAAGCCCTTTATCTTCTCGATGAGCCCGGGAACTGCGTCGATTATACCCTCGACTGCGCTTGGCTTGCCGCCCAGCTCCAGCATCTTTACGTCGCCGGTCTTGCTGATAACGATGAACGCCACCGGCTTGACGGTAACGCCTGCGCCGGCACCGCCTGCGAACTTCTCCGCAGTCTGCACCGGGAGGTCGCTTCCGCCGGAAGCGAAACCAAATGACACCTTGGAAACCGGGATTATCGTGGTACCGTCCGGGGAGGTCACAGCATCGCCGATTATCGTGTTGACATCTACCATCTCACGGATCTTCTCCATGGATACGCCGAGAATTCCTTCAATTGAATTAGACATAACTTTTCTCCTTTCAGTAGCTGAGTTACTTTCTTAACTTTTCAACAGCACGTGCTGCGTCTTTTCGTTTTGTGTAATATCTCACCGCCCTGCCGACTATCCAGAAAAGCGTGGCAAGGACAGCCATAAGCGTAAGTTTTGCGGTGAATTCGCACTTCGTCCGGGTCTCCTCCGACATAAAATCCACCGTGATGTTGTATTCCGGGCTGCGCATTGTGAAGCAGCTCTCCAGGAATGCCGCCGCAATTCCCGCAGCGGCACTGGTCCTGCCGTAGTTCAGCGCTGCCTTTGCGGCGTCCTCGCCGCCACATACTATATCCAGCCGGAAGCCGTATATCCTTGTCGCCTTGAGCATGTGCCTGAGTGGCTTGCTGAGGCTGTCCCATATCAGCTTCACCAGTGCAGTGATATCACTGAGGGACATCTTATCTCCGGCGGGCTTTGCTTTTTTCCCTGCAGAGGGTTTCTGCCCGCTTTCCTTTGCGGCTGACTGTTTCCCGGGCTTTGCGCCGCTCCCGGCAGGCTCGCTTTTTACGCCGGACTTCTCCACAGCTTTTTCGGACTCTTTCAATGCATCGCCAGCAGCGGCATCTGCGTCCCCTGCAGTTTTGCGGTCACGGCGCTTCTGCTTCCTGGTGACTGCCGGAATACTGAACAGCCGGATAAAGTACCAGTTTATTTTCAGCCTGACTTCGCCCTGATATTCAAACCTGACCTTTACCGAGGTCATGAGCAGTATCATTATGAACACGATCACCGCTCCGGCAATGATCCAGCCCATCGCATCACCTCCGCCCGGTCAGCCGCTCAGTCGGAGCCACCGAAGTTCATCTCGTCAAATTCGTCCAGGTCCATCTGGTCAGTGCTGTCAGGAATGGTCGGCAGGGCGCCGATATCCGTCAGCCCGAAGCACCGCAGGAAGTTCTCCGTAGTCTTATAGGCTATGGGACGTCCCGGCAGGTCAAGTCTGCCGTATTCCTCCAGAAGATCACGCTCCACAAGGCTGTTCACAACGCCGGAGCTGTCCACGCCACGCACCTGCTCCACAAAGCTCTTGGTGACCGGCTGATTGTAGGCGACCACCGCCAGAACCTCCAGCGCCGCCTGGGTCAGCGGCACCTGCCTGCGGGTCTCCAGCGCCGTCTTGATATACGGTGCGAACTCCGGCTGGGTCATCATCTGGTAGCTGTCGCCGAGCCTGTTTATGCGGAATGCGCTGCTGTTTTCAATATACCGGTCGTTCAGGCGGTCTATCATTTTCAGCACCGTATCC
Source organism: uncultured Oscillospiraceae bacterium (assembly GCA_934454435.1). Classification (GTDB taxonomy): domain Bacteria; phylum Bacillota; class Clostridia; order Oscillospirales; family Ruminococcaceae; genus CAG-115. The sequence goes on from CAKSGA010000051.1 coordinate 8,364, forward strand.
TTTTCTATCTGGCAGGCAGAGGACAGCTTGTCTGCGTCTATCGGCTCACCGCAGGCGAACAATACCGCCTCGATGACTGCCATGCCCTCGCTGAATTTCACTGCTCCGCTCCCTCCCCTTCACCGGAATTTGTATTAACGTCGTCCGCTTTCGTTCTCAGGCGGACGCTGGAGCCGTCAGGCGATATGTATATGCGCCCCTCCTTGGAAAGCTCCAGTATCGCAAGGAATGTCGCCACGGTCCGGGATCGTGGCTGGTTCCTATACAGCTCGTCCATCTTTACCGTGCCGTTCCTTCGCAGGCTTTTCAGGACCGCCACTATTCCCGTGAACACCGTCACATAGCTCTTCGCAACAATTGGCTTTATGGACTTAGGACGGTAGCTTGCCTTTCTGCGTGTGCGCTCGTTCAGGGCGCTGTAGGCGAGCATGAGCTCCTCCGGCTGATGTATTTTATGATACGCCTTGTCTATCTCGATCTCCATCGGCTCACGCACGAACACGACGTCGCCGAGGTAGCGCTTTTTCAGCCTTTCAGCCATGATCTTGCACAGGGCGTATTCTATCAGCGCTCCCTGGAGCTCCTTTTTCATCTGCTCGGCTTCTTCCTTGGGCAGAAGCGCAGCGGACTTTATCATTATCAGCCGTGCAGCCATCTCAAGGAACTCCGAGGTTATCTCCAGGTCCGCCTCGGACATTCTGTCAAGGTACAGCATGAACTGATCGAGCAGCACGCTGATCTCGATATCCTGTATATTCAGCTTGTGCTTCTGAATAAGCGACAGCATAAGGTCCAGCGGACCCTCGAATATCTCCAGCTTGAAACTAAGTTCTTCCATTACCGTGCGAAGAGATCAACAAAGAACGAAGCCTTATTGAGCAGCCAGTAAATACCCTGTGAAGCGGCACCGAGGGGAATATCCAGCGCACCGAACACCAGCAGCGCAAAGAACACCCAATAGATGATCTGCTGATTTTTCTGCATAAAGTAGACCGCCTTGGTGGGCAGGAAGCTGGACAGGATATTGAACCCGTCAAACGGAGGAATAGGAACAAGGTTGAACACGCCGAGGTAAATATTTATCTGAGCGGTGTACATGAGCCCTAAGTAAACATACCCTGCGACTTCCGAAACGCCATTCAGTGCAACAATCTTGCAGGCTATGATAAGAATATAGCTAAGCAGGAAGTTAGAAACAGGACCTGCAAGCGAGGTCAGTGCAAGCGCCGTGCGGGGCTTTACCTTATTGCAGCGGCGGATATCCACCGGGGTAGGCTTCGCCCAGCCGATGTTGCACAGGAACATGGCGAGAGCTCCGAACGGGTCGATATGTGCGAACGGGTTCAGTGTGAGTCTGCCCTGGCGCTCTGCGGTATCATCGCCGAGGATTTTCGCCATAAGGCCGTGAGCGCACTCATGTATCGGGAACACCACGAAGATTATGACAAGCACCGAAAAAACGGACAGCACGCAGCTTATAATATCCTGCTGCGAGGGGTTGCCCGAAAAGAGCAGGCTGAACAATTGAAGTAATGGACCTCTGAACATATTATCTCCTTTATTACGTCATGCGCACACGGCGCAGCTCATTTCTGAAAAATATACACTTTTTATTATACCGCATATCAGCATATTTTTCAAGTAGCAAGACAAAAATAATTGCGCACCCTCAGAGAAAATGCGCAATCGTGTGTTATTTTGTAGAATTCTCACTCCGCCGCCCTGCTGAAATCGTAGGTGGTATCTCCATCGGGGGTCTGGACGGTGTAGCTCAGTTGGTCGGAGTCCTCACTGTAGCTGACCTCGATAAGCTGCTTCCCATCGGTGTTCCTGACGATCATGCCGCCCTTTGTGCGCTCGAATTTCAGCGGCTCGCCGGACTGCCCGCCGGCGCTCTGAATGAAGCGGTCGTCCGTGATCTCTATCGTAACTTCCGTACCGTCTATCTCGCAGACCCAGTTTCCCTTTATCTTGTCCATGCTGATGGAACGGCTGCATGCGGTCATCATAAGTAGCGCCGAAAGTGCTGTCGCACCTAGTATTTTTTTCATGCCTTATCTCCTGTTCAATAAATCTCCGATTGATATTGTACCACATCGGCCGCCAATTGTCAAGAAAAAAACACCCCCGGCAGAAGTCGGAGGTGTCAGTGGTCATCGAAGTGAAATTACTCAGCGTCGTATCTTGTGAATATGAACTTGACAGTCTTATCACCAACGGATACGCCGTATGCGATGGAATCAGACTCCTCATCGTATACAACGCCGAGGTCCACGCTCTCAACGGCTACTAACATACCGTAATCGGTAGCAGTGTAGGTGTAGGTAGACTCAGTGCCTGCGGCAGCGGAAGTATATCCGTTCTCGTCAATGTTTACGAATATCATAATACTCTCTACATCAGTAGCGTTGTCAGCAGCATAGGTAGCTACGTCCTTGATGCCTGTGCCATCGTCGATACCTGCGAGGGACCATGTGCCGAACATCTTGGTAACGTCCATTACATCTGCACCGGTCTCAGCCTCAGCAGTTACGGGAGCCTGAACGGTAGCGGAAGCGTCAGCCTCTGCTGTTGCTGCGTCTGCCTGTACAGTAGCTGCGTCAGCCTCTGCGGTAACTGCGGCCTCAGCGGAAGATGCTGCGGACTCTGCAGTAGCTGCAACGCTCTCAGAAGCGGAGCTGGAAGAGCTGTCAGAAGCAGAAGACTCATTCTTGTTGCCGCAGCCTGCGAAGGACAGTACAGCAGATACAGCAACTACTGCTGCGATGATCTTAGTGAACTTGTTCATAGTGATTTCTCCTTAAAATGTATGTTTCTTTCTATTACCATGTCATAAACCAGTGATTTACAACAGGAGTGATTATACCACAATTTGTTGCACATGTCAACCTTGGAGAAACTTTTTTGGAACTTTTTACAAAAAGAAACACACGGTTTAGAAAACTGATAGCAATATTCACTTATAAAAACACGCATTAAAAGCCATCAATTCAGGTAGCGTCTATCTCAAAATCTGTGGAGAGCCGGGTGTAATTGCTGCCGTCCGTGGTCATATATACTTCATCGCCGGAGGAAACATAGTACATCTCGCCCGTGCCGCATTTTCCCGAAGCGATCAGATCAATGTCAAGCTTTGACACGAATTCGCCTTTCTCTATAACGCCCAGGCAGCCGTCGTCATGTGAGTATGCGATCACGGCATTTCCAAGAATGCACTCGATATAGACGTCCTCATCGCACTCCTCATCAGTGTCTGAATTCCTGTAAGCTACCTTAATGCCATCGTCCGTCTTATATGCGAATTTAGTCATGTTCTCGTTGTAGTATATGGAGTCGAAATCAACGTCTGCCCTTGCGATGCGCTGGCTGTCTGCGTCCTCTTTCTCAGTCGAAACCACGTATACGCCCTTGTCAGTGGAATACATCAGCGTCCTGGCGTCCATTGACAGCCTGCCGTCTTCCGACTTTGCGATCTTGAAATTCTCGTACTCGTCACCCTTGAGAATATAGCGGCGGTATGTGTTGCTGAGGTCAGACCCGCTGAATTCCACGCCGACAAAGTTTCTGAAGTCCGCTGAATACCCGCCTCCCACTGAGGACTTGGGAAGCACCCGGTTACTGGACAGCTTTGTGCAGTTACCGTTTGCGTCCATCACCATCATCTTGCTGCCGGTATAGAACAATATCGACTTCTTGTCAAAGGTGAAAACGCATAAGTGGTCAGAAATATCAGGTGCTTCGTCTGACAGCTCGTCAGAGTCGATCTTCTCGCCCTTTTTGCTGACAAGCAGCTTGCCGTTATAGTCAATGAACATCGTTCCGTCGTCCGCAAGGGAAAGAACGGTGCCATCGCCTATTTCCTTGCCGTTCAGCTCAACAATGCCGTCTTCAGTGAACGCCACCTGCATTCCGTCAGGGGAGATGGCAAAGGTGCTGTCGGCGTCTGCATCGTCCAGCTCCGTGTGCCTGCCGTTGGCGTCTACCATGTAGATACTGTCATCAAGCTGGTAGACCGCACCGTTGCCGGCGGTTATTATTTTCTGAACGTCCGTGGCAGCAATCGCCGGCTTTCCGTCCTTTACACAGTAGAGATCATTGTCATAGGTGAAGTACATTCTGATACCGAACTGATAGCGATCTACTGTTTCATCGTCATTCCTGAAATTAAAAATAGGCTTCTCGTTGAGATAGACGCCCATTGTTTCGCCGGAATCGTCAGTGTATATGCTGTAATACGTGTTTTTGCGGAACACAAAGCCGTTCTGCCTCTCGTACCCATCTCCGGAGCCCCCGGAGCACGCAGTCACTGTGCCTAACATGCAGACCGCCACAGCGCCTGCCAGTATTCTTCTGATCCTTATCATCATTACCAACTCCTGTGTATTATTCTGCAAACAACAACCTTTCGGTGTATCGCTGCATACTAATTATAGCACAAATCTGTTACGATTTCAATCCTTAATCTGACCTTTTTTCGACGCAGTTTAACAACCTCCGGTAAAAAGAAAATGCCCCCGGATCCGGGGGCATGAGACCGTCGAAAAATCCCCGTTGGGGCTTTTTCGACGAACATCCCTGCTGCATGCACGTCTTGGCGGCGATGCCGCCAAGACGCACACTTGCAGGGATAGAAGTGTTTTTTTGCCCCGGGAGACCCGTGGCAAAAAACTTATTGCAAAAGCCTGCTTTGCAGGCAAAATTGACTTTTTCGACAGACTAATGCCCCCGGAATCCCGGGGGCATCATATGTTACTTTTCGGTACTGATTACTCAGCTGCGGACTCAGCAGTTGTTGCTGCAGCAGCTTCAGCGGTTGTGGCAGCAGCTTCAGCAGTCTTTGCAGCCTCTGCGGTCTTGGAAGTCTCAGCGTCGGACTCAGCCTCAGCGGTCTTTGCAACCTCAGCAGTCTTGGAAGTCTCAGCCTCTGCGGTCTTTACAGTGTCAGATACGGAAGCATCGGAAGCTGCGGAAGAGCTCTCAGAAGATGTGCCGTTGTTGCTGCATGCTGTGCAGAGAAGAGCCAGTGCGAGTGCACCTACGAGTGTTAATGTCTTTACAGTCTTTTTCATAATAGATTTCTCCTTCTTTCCCGCTGCGATTTTATCGCTATTTCTGTGCGGAACATATCTACGTCAGAAGTACCTGTTCCCCTGACCGTTGTAGATTATAACACCGACTTTACAAAACGTCAACATGTTTTTGATATTTTTCGTGTTAGTGCACAAAGAAATCTGTATTTGTTTATTATTTTCTTACAAAAAACCATTTGTTAGCAATCATAATATTCCTTTTCTGGTTTCTGTTGTTTGGGAGAAGAAAATTCCAATAAAATAAATACGCTCAGTATTTATTGTGTGTTTTTGGTAACACTACCATTATACGTGGCAACCCTATGAATAAAAACCAACCAGAGAAAGGATCATTGTGACATGAAAGATATGTTTTGCTTCCAGTGCCAGCAGACCGCCCATAACACCGGCTGTGAGGGCAAAGCGGGCGTCTGCGGAAAAAAGGCAGACACCGCAAACTTCCAGGACGAGATAATCAGCGCCCTTATCGGGCTAGCCAGAGCCGCAAAATCAGGTAAGCCCACCGAAAAAACCGACGCCCTCGTGGAAAAGGCGCTTTTCACCACAATTACGAACGTAAATTTCAACAATTCAACGATCAAAGCCATCAAGACCGAGGTCGAGAACGAAAAGCACCGCATATCCTCCGGCAGCTCTGAGGACTACCCCATGGAGAAGATATGGGACGGCAACGCCGATATCCGTTCGCTGAAGTCCCTGACGCTGTTCGGGCTAAAGGGAATGGCGGCGTATGCCTATCACGCAAGGGTGCTCGGGCACACCTGCCGGGAAGTCGATGAGTTTTTCTATGAAGCGCTGTGGCACCTCGGCGAGGACGAACCCCAGGACGTGCTCCTGCCGCTGGTACTCAAGACCGGCGAGATCAACCTGAAATGTCTGGAGCTCCTTGACCATGCCAACACATCCGCCTACGGCGACCCGGTGCCTGCTAAGGTCCCCCTGACCATTGAAAAGGGGCCGTTCATCGTAGTCAGCGGGCACGACCTCCACGACATGAAGCTCCTGCTGGAGCAGACTGACGGCAAGGGAGTGAACATCTACACCCACAGCGAAATGCTCCCGGCGCACGGCTATCCGGAGCTCAAAAAGCACCCGCAGCTTAAAGGAAACTTCGGCACCGGCTGGCAGAACCAGCAGTCGGAGTTCCACAACATCCCGGCTCCTGTCCTGTTCACCACGAACTGCATAATGCCCCTGCGTGAAAGCTACGCTGACCGTATCTTCACGACCTCCGTGGTGTCCTATCCCGAGGTCACCCACATCGGCGCTGACAAGGACTTCTCCCCCGTGATAAAGAAAGCCCTGGAATGCGGCGGTTACTCCGAGGACCGTGAAATGACCGGCATGAACGGAGGTCACACCGTTACCACCGGATTTGCGCACAACGCCGTCCTCTCCCACGCCGGGAAGATCATTTCGCTGATAAAGGCGGGAAAGATCCGCCGTATCTTCCTGATAGGCGGCTGCGACGGTGCTTCACCCAGCCGCAGCTACTACTCTGACTTCGCACGGCTGACGCCTCCGGACACTCTAATCCTCACCCTCGCCTGCGGAAAATACCGCCTGAACGATATGGACCTCGGCGACATCGACGGCATTCCGAGAATTCTTGATATGGGTCAGTGCAACGACTCCTACAGCGCTATCCGTGTAGCCGTTTCCCTTGCGGAAGCGTTCGGCTGCGGCGTGAACGACCTGCCCCTCACCCTGGTGCTTTCGTGGTATGAGCAGAAAGCGGTGTGCATTCTGCTGACGCTGCTTTACCTCGGCATTAAGGATATAATCCTCGGGCCGACCGTTCCGGCGTTCGTTTCCCCCGCCGTTCTCGGAGTTCTCCAGGACCGCTTCGGTCTGAAAGCTGCGACTACTCCGGAACGGGACCTCAAAATGGCAATGGGCGAATAAAACTAAAGGGACTGCATCAACACGCAGTCCCCTTTTATATATATTATAATAGTATATTCTGCTTCAAATTACGCCCTGTTTCTTCTCATGACCGCTCCCACAGCTGAGAAAACCGCAAAGCAGACTATGTTCACGCAGACTATGCTTGCGCCGCTCGGCGTGCCGAGTTCATATGAGATCACCATGCCGGCTATGAAAGTCACTACAGATATGACCGCTGAGCATATCGTGACTGAACGGAAGCTCTTGAATACTCTCATGCTGCACAGCGCCGGGAATATTATCAGGCTGGAGATCAGCATGCTGCCCATCATTCTCATTCCTATCACTATCGTCAGGGCAGTCAGCAGGGCTATCAGCATGTTGTACATTCCCGCACGGGTACCAGTGGCTTTGGCGAAGTTCTCGTCAAAGGTTATAGCAAATATCTTCGTGTAGAAGAAAATAAACAGCACCAGAACCAGAACCGCAAGAACCACGCTTATCACTACATCGCTCTCGCTTATCGCCAGAATGCTTCCGAACAGGTAGCTTTCCAGGTCGCTGTTCATTCCTGAGAGTGACACCGCCATGACGCCCAGCGCCAGCGCACCCGTTGAGATCAGCGCTATTGCAGAGTCGCCCTTGATACGGCTGCTGCCGGAGATCCTCAGAAGCAGGAACGCCGCCGCTATTACCACCGGAACCGCCACCGCCATAGGTGCCCAGTTCATCACCGCTGCGACCGCAAGTGCGCCGAAGCCCACATGGGAAAGTCCGTCGCCGATCATGCTGTAGCGCTTCAGTACAAGGCTCACACCGAGAAGCGCAGCACACAGCGAAACGAGTATCCCCACCAGAAGAGCCCGCAGCAGTATAGGGGTACCAAGAAACGCAGTTATTACCTCACCCATTGTATGCGCCCCCTCTCAGGAAATCCGATGAGCTGTCCAGAAGGAACTCCGCCGGAGTGCCGAAAAACCAGCTGTCATGCCGCAGGCAGAGTATGTGGCTCGCCTGCTGAAGCGCCGCAGATATATCATGAGTGACCATGATCACAGTCACCCCGCTGCGATTTATCCCCTTTATCAGATCGTACATCTCCGCCGTGACCATCGGGTCAAGACCCGACACCGGCTCGTCAAGAAGAAGCAGCTTTCTGGTCGCACACAGCGCCCTTGCCAGCAGCACCCGCTGCTGCTGGCCTCCGGAAAGCTCCCGGTAGCAGCGTTTTTTCAGATTCGTTATGCCAAGGCGCTCCATGTTCTCTGCGGCGAGCCTCCGCTCACGCTCCGTATAGAAC